>PLJQ01000427.1:4593-11762 GCA_003140275.1 Limisphaerales bacterium | reverse complement strand
ACCGCCTTGTGCCTGCCTTTATTTGCGGTGATCTCGAAGGCCTGGGGAACGGACTCGATTCCGGAAAGGACATGGGTGATTGTCGCTTTCAAGTGAATACGACCGGAAGCGACCAACCGAACGGTATGCTGTAGGTGCGCTTGGGTGCTGATGTCCGGAAACAGGTAACGGAGACTGCGCTCGCGCAAGAGATCGACGTTCAGTTGCAAGGGGACGCCGAACCAGGAAACGCCCACGAGCTTTCCTCCGGAGCGCACCGCCTCAATGGCCTGGAGGAGCGTCTGGTGGCCGGCTAGTCCTTGTTCTGGACTGCCGCCCGCGCACTCGAAGACCACATCCGCGCCGTTACCTCCGGTCAGATCGCGGATCGCCGGGATGACATCACAATTACGGGCGTTCAGGGCGTGGTCCGCGCCGAGTTCGCGGGAGACCTGGCACGCCTCGTCACGCACATCCACGGTGATGACCATGCCCGCGCCGCTGAGGCGCGCGACCTGCAAGCATTCCAGACCCATGCTGCCCTGGCCGAGGATCACCACCGCGTCTCCGATCCGCAGTTGTGCCGTCTCCACGGCTGCCACGCTGTCGCTGAGGGATTGCAGACACGCTGCTTCGCTGTCGGAGATCCGGTCGTCCACCTTCACCAGGGCGATCTCCGGCAAAGAGGCTACTTCGGAGAAACAACCGGGAAGGTCGAACCCGATGACTGGCCCCTTGCGGCAGAGTTCGCTGCGCTCGGAACGGCAGAGTGGACACTCCCCGCAAGGCAGTTTGGCCCGCGCCGCGACCCGGTCGCCGGGACGAAACCGGCTTGCGCCGTTGGTTTCGAGGATGCGGGCGCAGAACTCATGTCCGAAGAGTTGGACGGGCGCCTCGGTTTCGAGGCGGCGCTTGATGCGGTCGAAGGCCAGCGTCGGGATTCCGCGCGCAAGTTGTGCTTCGGTGACGCTCGGCTGCACGCAGAGCGGTTCAACCAAAACGTTTCCCGGTGAACAGACCGGTTCGGGCACGTCGTCGAGCCGCATGTCGTTGAATCCGTAAAAACGCCAGGCCTTCATGGTTCGATTTTCCGACGGACAAATTTCTGCAACGTGTGGCACGTGCGCGGTACGAGGCCGCGGTTGCCACCGGCCGACATGATGACTTCGGCCACATAGATGTCACCGCGCGAATCGACACAGATTCCGTGCGGCGCGAAGAAGTCTCCCGGGGCACAAGGATTTTGGCCGCCGCCCCAGCGTGCCCGGAGTTCACCGTGGCGATCGAAGAGGCTCACCCGTCCACCCGGTGCGTTGGCGGTGGGTGCGGTAGTGCCGGGCCACATCCCCGCGCGAAAGCCCAGTTCGGCTACATACACATTTTCCGCGCCGTCGATGAAGATCTGACACGGTCGCGCGACATCAGTCCATTCCGAAAGGAAATTACCGTTTGGCTTGAAGAGCTGGATGCGGCTGTTCTCACGGTCAGCCACGTACACAGTCCCCTGTCGATTCACCGCGATGCCGTGAGGCACGTGAAACTGGCCGGGGCCGTTGCCCAACTCGCCCCAGGAGAAGAGCAGCCGACCGTCAGACGAGAACTTATGCACCCTCGCGTTGCCGTAACCATCGCTGACGTACAGTTCCCCTTCGGGTGAAAGCGCCAGGTTGGTCGGGTAATGGAACGGCGGTCCGACACGAAGGATGGTACGATAGTCCACGCTGGTGGCGCCGGTGTCCGAGGGCTTGCCGCTCGTACCCAGCGTCAGCAACAGCCTGCCGTCTGGGGTAAACTTGTGGACGGTGTGGTCAAGGTCATCGGTGCAATAGACGGCATCATCCGGTCCAATGAAAATGCCATGGGGCCGCGCAAACAAACCTTCCCCCCATGAGCGCAAGAACGTGCCGTCCCGGTCGAAAACCATGATGGGGTGCTCGCCGCGGTTAAAAACATAGACACGATCCTGCGCATCGGTGGCTACCGCGACCGCTTCCGTCCAACTCCATCCAGCCGGCAACTTCGCCCAGTGGTCATTGGCCACGTAGCCAAATTCCAAACAAGTCTTCGTCGTTGTCTTAGCCGTAACCATTCAGTTAGACAGAACGCTCGCCCTCACCCCACCCCTCTCCCCCGAGGGAGAGAGAGAACTTCGCGAGAACCTTGGGACACTCACCGTTTAGTGACTTTTTCCAGCGCGGGAAATGTGAGTTCCCTCTCCTGGGGGAGAGGGTTAGGGTGAGGGCGAACCTATTTTTCTGCTGCATAGTTATGGCTTGGCAGTCATGGCGTGATTTTTTTTATTGCTTCCCGGCCAACTGCGGATGAAAACCGTGGGTCTTGACGCGGATGCGGTAGAGGCTCTTGTCGATGGTGACGTAGAGCCGGTTGCTGTCGTCACCGATGCCAAACTCCATGTTGCTGGGGATGCCTTTCCAGTCCTCGAAAAGCCCGCTCTGTTTGGTCGGCCCGGTCGGGAGGAACGCCAGTTCCTTGCCGGTAGGATCAATCACCAGAAGGCCGGGGCGGGCAAGGCTGCGAACGGCAACATAGATATTTCCCTGCGTATCGACCCGCATGCCATCACCGCCGCTTTCCTTGCCGAAATCAACCAGGGTCTTTCGCGCGCCATTTACCCGTCCCTGCTGGTCGAGCGGGAAGGCATAAATCTTCATCGCGCCGCGCTTCGGTTCGGGATCGGTGGGGGAGAGGCGGTTGCCGCCATTGTTGTGATCGATGAGATAAAGCGTCCGCTGGTCCGGGCTGAGCGCGAGGCCATTTGGCTTCTCCACCTCACGAGTAATCTCAATGACGTTTCCATCTTTCTCGATTCGATACACAGCCTCAATGGGCAATTCGCGCGGTTCGGTTCCACCGTAGCGAGGGTCGGTGAAGTAAATCCTGCCTTTGAGATCCACGCAAACGTCGTTCGGCGAATTGAATCGCTTGCCCTGGTAACGATCGGCGACGACCTCGCTCTGGCCGGTCTTGAGATTCCAGCGCCTGATGGATCGGCTGCCTCCGTCGGCGCCGTCACAGGAGAGGAGGTTTCCATTTTCATCAAAAGTCAGCCCATTCGACTTGCCCGAGTTGTCGGTGAAGACGGTGGTCTTCCGGGTCCGCGGATCGAAACGGAGAATCATGCCGTTGTCTTTTCCAAAGGGCATGTCCGTGAAATAAATGCTCCCGTCCGGGGCGACTGCCGGACCCTCGTTCAGCCCACTGTTGAGTTTGACCTGGCGGGTGTGCAGCAATTCCAGTTCGGCCCCCTTGGGGAAGATCGGATTCTCAGCCGGTTCGGCGGCCGTTGCGGCCAAGCCCGTCACAATCGTTAGGCCCAAGCTGAGCAGAGCCGGTGTGAGTCGGTCTTGATGTCTTGGTAGAGGCGGAGTTTGAAGTCTCATAAGAAATTAAATGGCGTTGCCAAGAGACTGCCAGCGATTCTGCCCGCGTCAACCAAGTTTAGATTGGTGGGACTGTTGGTGCGAGTAGGCAGGTTGGTGGAAAAGAGCGCGCGCACCCGGTTCACCTTAAGGTTTTTCTTCTGCTGATAATCGTTGATGGAAATCCGCAAATCGGCTTTCATAAGAGCAGGAATGAAGGTCAGCTACAACCAACACCCATGCACGCAAACTGGCATGGAGTGAGGCTTGGTAACAATGTTATCCTTCACACCGTATAGGAAAATTATTATGGCATTACCTGATAGTTACACACTCAAGCCGGGGTCAATCCCGGCTTACTTCGACGCCATCCTGCAAGCGGAAGCGCCCCAGCGATTTTCAATCAAGTTCTTGGAGGGATTGGAATTCAAGAACACGAATGACCGGCTATTGATTGGCGTACTCAAAGACCTCAAATTCCTGGATACGGACGCAGTGCCCACCAAGCGCTATTACGAATTCCTTGACCGTTCACAATCCAGGAAGGTTCTCGCAACCGCGATTCGGGACGCCTATGCGGACCTGTTTGGACTTAACAAGGACGCGCACAAGCTTTCGGCAGAGGAAGCAAAAAACAAGCTAAGAACTCTTTACGCCGGGTCCAAGAAGGATGGGGTTATTGCGCGTATCGCCAGAACGTATACGGCTCTTTGCGAATACGCGGACTTTAGCTCTGCCCTACCTACTTCGCCACCAAAAGAAAAGAAGGAGGAAGCGGGAAAGCCCGGCGCCTCCCATCCACCTGAGACCACGATTCCATCCGCCTTGCAAAAGTCAGTATCCTTGGACTCACTTCAATATCATATCAACATTGTCCTCCCAGAGAGCCGGGACCAGGCTGTTTACGATGCGATCTTCAAGAGCCTGCGGGATCACCTGCGCTAGCAGCCTGTCGGACTTANNTAAGTCCGACAGGCTGCTAGAATATGGACGTTCTTTACACGTTTGTTTATCGAGGACTACTCACGGAGGAGAGCCTTGATAAAGTTGGTCGCCGCAGGCGGCGACATTTCGGCGCGGAGCAAGCTGCCAAGATTAGGGAATCGCTGTCCTTTGAGATGCTGGATCCTGACTTTCTTGCAGACGCAGACCGGATGGCAATCGTGTACACTGCCATTCACGCCTTCGAGAACACGGTCCGCGAACTCGTTAAGAAGGCTATGGCCGAAGTTCATGGCGAAATGTGGTGGTCGAAAGTGCCAGAACGAGTACAAAAGAAAGCGAAAACCCGAATGGAGGAGGATGCCAAGTTCAAGTGGCACGGGACGAGAGGAGCATCGGAAATTGTATATTGCGACTTCGGCGACCTCTCCTCGATCATAGTCACGAACTGGCCTCAGTTCGAGAGCATACTCAGCGACATGGAATGGGCGAAGGGCGTCCTTAACACGCTAGAGAGGTCCCGGAACATCGTTATGCACGGTGGCCTACTGTCGAAGGAAGATGTCGAGCGTATCGGAATGAACATTCGAGACTGGATTAGACAATCCGGATGAACAAGGGAGCTGACAAGATCAGCCGAGCAAGCCGCACCTAGCCAGATCGATTGAGCGCTGCCTTGCTTCTCCGCTTCCACCTACTTCCAACTGTACGATCATCGGATTTCCTCATGCTAATATCTCTTTCACGATTCGAGCTTCGTTCACGCCGGTTAGTTTTTCTTTCAGTCCGTGCTCATCGACGAACAATTCGTCGTGCCGCAGGCCGAGCAAATGGAGAAGAGTGGCATGCCAGTCCGGAACACTGACGCGGTTCTCGACGGCAGCCAGGCCGAGTTCATCCGTGGAACCATACGTCGTGCCCCCTTTCACGCCGCCCCCGGCCAGCCAGCAACAAAAGGCGTTCTTGTTGTGGTCGCGTCCGGCTTTTTTTTCGTCCTTGTCGGCCGGCAGTTGGGCGATGGGCAGGCGGCCGAACTCACCGCCCCAGATCACCAGCGTCTCATCCAGGAGTCCACGTTGCTTCAAATCCTGAAGCAGCCCGGAGATCGGCAGGTCGGTGCGATCGCAGGCGGCCTTCATATCTTTCGCCAAGGCCGTATGGTTGTCCCAGATTTGAGCGTTGATGTAGAGTTGCACAAAGCGGACACCGCGCTCCACCAGCCTCCGGGCAAACAAGCAACGCCGGCCATAGGAGTCCGTAGGCTCGCGACCGATGCCATACATCTCCAATGTCTGCAGGCTTTCTTGGGACAGGTCCAAGGCGTCGGTCGCCGACACCTGCATGCGGGCAGCCAGTTCGTAACTGGCGATGCGGGCGTCGAGATTCGGCTGGCCGGGCCGTTGCCGTTTGTGCAGGTGGTCGAGCCGGTTCAGCAGGTCACGTTGCATCTGGACAATTTCCGTGGGATCGTCGGCTTCGGGCCGCAGGTTGAGCACCGGCGAACCGGTGGAGCGGAAACGTGTGCCCTGATAGAGTGGCGGCAGGAAGCCCGCCTGCCAGTTCTCCACTCCGTTCACCGGCAATCCCAATGGATCGTCGAGCACGACGTAAGCCGGAAGGTTCTGGCACTCGCTTCCCAGCCCGTAAACCACCCACGAGCCGAACGTTGGATGCCCGGTGATCATCCTCCCGGTCTGAATCAGATACACCGCCGGCTCGTGCGTGATGTTCGTGGTGTAGAGGGAGCGAATGAGCGCGATGTCATCGACGTGCCCCGTCAGGTGGGGCAATGCGTCCGACACCCACATGCCGCATTGGCCGTGCTGCGCAAACTTGAAGGGGCTGCGCATGAGCGCGCCCGCGTCTTTGATGTTCTCGATTTCTCCCGCAATCTTGTTGGAATAGGCCTCGCCGTGGTGTGCATCGAGCGCGGGCTTGGGATCGAACAAATCCATCTGGCTCGGTCCCCCATTCATGAACAGGTGAATCACGGACTTCGCCTTGGCTGGAACATGCGGCGGCTGGGGATGCAAGCCCGGAACGGCGCTTCGCTCGTCCGCCAATAGATTCTGACCGAACAGGTGCAAGAGGGCCGCGCCTTGAATGCCGGCTCCAACGTGTTTGAAGAAACTCCGTCGAGTGACCGGTCGCGAATTTGCAAGAAAGGTTTCGATTCGCATGAGTTGCCTCAATCAATATACAGGAACACGGCTGAATTCATGACCGTGTGGCAGAGCGTCGTCAACGCCTTTCGCGTCGCTTCTGTCTCCGATGGCTTGCCCGCAGTTGCCAGGTTCTTGGTCCATTGCCCGGTCATCCTCGTCAGCATTTGCACACAGGCTTCCTGCTCCTCGGCGCTGGGAGGCCGGCTTAGCGCGGTCCAATAAACTTGTTGCACTTGCTGGGCAGGTTTGTCTCCTGCGACCTGAAGCACACGGTCTGCGAACTGTGCCGCCATCTCCCTCACCGCCGTGTCATTGAGAAGGTGCAGGGCTTGCGGTGCGACCAGCGATTCGCTCCGCTGCAAGCAATTCGGATTCATGGCAGGCATATCAAAGCTCTCCAGCAAAGAAGGCGGCTGCTTGCGAAGCTGCTGGACATAGACGCTGCGTCGCTTGCCGGACAAGACCAATCCATCCGGGCGCGCTTTGACCGGCTCAGCCGGACCAAAGCGAGTTTCATCAAGCTGGCTGGCGACCCACAGGAGCGAATCGCGCAGTTCTTCCGCCTCCATCCGTCANNTCGCAATGGCATCCGCGATAACAGACGATTGCCGGGATCGAACTGTTCGTGTCGCGGCGCGACCGTTGAAGTCTGGCGGTAGATGTTTGAGGTCATCATCAACCGGTGCATCGCTTTCATACTCCA
>PLJQ01000427.1:0-4560 GCA_003140275.1 Limisphaerales bacterium | reverse complement strand
TGCGCGCCGTCAGGGGGTTATCGGGCATTGTGAGCCAGCGGGCGAAGGCCAGACGCCGGCCGGTGGATTTCGCGCCGGGCCAGGGCGGCTTGATCTCGAACGGTGTCTGGCCATCAGTCAGCGCCGCGGGCACTCCGGGCGGTACCGGCGGGCCGGCGGTCAGGTAGTTGCCGCGCCGATAGAGATAGGTTTTGGAAGACTCGCCCCGATCCCAGAGGGCCATGATGCGGGGTTCCGGTTGCCGCCGGGCTTCGAGTGTTTTGATTTGCTTGTCCGTGTTGGTCGTTTGAGGAGCTGCCTTCAGGGCGTCCACTTCCTGTTGAATCTTGGCGTTGTGGTTTTGCCAACGCTGCCGTTCGGCAGTGGTGACGTACGGCAAGTAGCGTTCGCCGGCGCCGGCGCTGACGGCGCCGCCGAAAGAGTTGATCTCCGGTTTGAGCCAGTCGTGTTCGTCATACGCCCCTTTGAAAATGGCCAGCAGGCGGTAATAGTCGCGTTGCGGAATCGGATCAAATTTGTGATTGTGGCAACGGGCGCACTTGAATGTCAGACCCATCACGCCCGAGCCAAGCACATCGATGGCATCGGCCATGACTTCGAGCCGGTCAGGGACGAAGCCGGTCAAGTTCGCCCACGTCGGGTCGGGGGCCATGCGCAGAAAGCCGGTCGCGACCAGATTGTCCTCGATCTCCTGGGTGATGTCCGTCGCGTGCTCGTAATCCGCCAATTCGTCGCCCGCCAGTTGTTCCAATAGAAAGTGGTCGTAAGGTTTATCCGAGTTGAAGGAGCGAATCACGTAATCGCGGTAGCGCCAGGCGAAGGGCCGGGGAAGATGTTGTTCGCGCCGCCCCTCGCAATCGGCGTAGCCGGCGACGTCGAGCCAGTGTCTTCCCCAACGCTCGCCGTAACGTGGCGACGCGAGCAACCGGTCGATCAGTTTGGAGTAGGCGTCCGGGCTTTTGTCCGTTAGGAAGGTTGCGGCTTCGGACGGCTCCGGCGGCAGGCCGGTCAAATCAAACGTAGCCCGTCGCAAAAGGGTGAGCCGGTCCGCCTCGGGCGACAGCGACAGACCTTTTTCCTCCAACTTCTGGAGCACGAAGACATCAATGGGATTACTGACCCGTTCTGAATGAGTCACGCGGGGTATCGGCACCGGTTGCGGCGGACGAAAAGACCAGAACTCCCGATCCTCTTTACGGATGAGTGGATCAGCGAGTGTGGCTGCCACATCGGGTTCATCCGGAACTTCGGGCGCTCCGAGCGCAATCCAATGGGTGAGCTTGCTGACCTCGTCGGCTTCCATCGGCTTCACCGTGGCTTCGATCAGGCGTGGCCGGGGCGGGCACTCTTCGGCCTGAATGCGTTTGAGCATCCGGCTCTCGTCCGGTTTACCGGGCACGAAGGCCGGCCCGGACTTTCCCCCGCGTAACATGGCCGCGCGACTGCGCAAATCGAGTTCCCCTTCCTGCTTCCGCGCGCCGTGGCAGACCACGCAGCGCAGAAGCAGAATCGGCACGATGTCATGTTGGGTCACGTCAGCCCGGACGGAAACTGGTTCCGACGCGACCAACATCATGGTCAGGAACAAGAGCCTGAGCAATGAACGCGCGCGGATCATGGCAGTCTCATTCCCAACCGGAAACTTCCTGCGACAGATGAAAGTGGCATGTTGAGGTGATTCAAATTGTTTTGAGTTCAGTCGGCAACAAAAGAATATCCCTCGCGATCTTGCTGGCTGCAAGTCCGGCGACTGGGATGGGATGCGTGGGGAACAAAAAGCGCAGGCGGTTCTCTTCCTGCCCGTTAACTTGAGCGACGAGTGATGTTCAAAAAATGAAACTCCGCACGAAAACCGCCACCTTTTGGGCTGCACGCGTAAAGACCGCCTTGCAGCGGCGCGCCATCGTCAACGTGCAGATGCGCGATTCTCATCAGATTCCAGCCGGCCTGTTCGGCGGGCGCGAACTCAATAATGAAGTCCGATGCCTCCTTCCGAATCCGCAGGCAGATTTCATTCCTCTCGCGTGGGAAATCTTGCGCCGACCAGTCCGAGAATCCGTGATTCGTGACGACGACACCCAAATGTGCCGGGCCGTGTGGTTCATATTCGACTGAGGTCTTCAACCAGCACGACGGTCCGAAGCGGATCATCAAGCCGGCCTGGTCGAATTGATGCGCGGGGTGATAGCGCACTTTCGTAGTCAGTGTGAAATCACCAGGGACCTCGGTGAACAGAAAATGGCCGTTGTCCGCCCGGAAGCCATAGTGAGTCTCCTGCCAGAAGTCGGTTTTTGCGGCCGGTTGCACCACCAACATTGCGGCTGCGCGGTCGAGGTGACAGCCCGGAGCCGGGTTCAGCCAGCACAGACGCGCATCGAGCGAGAGCTGATCAAAGCGCTCATCAAGGATGGTTTTGGATGAGTTGTCTGGTTGCACGGATCAAATCGGTCGTCGTTTTTTTCTGATGCACAGAACTTTCGGGTTGCTGTCGCGCTGTGAAAGGAATCTAGCGAAGTTGGCGATCCGGCGACCAGAGGGTGGCGGCAATATAGCGTTCCGTACCGGTTTTTGGGTCCCAAAAATAATAAACGGTCACCACCTTTCCGTCCAGGCGTTGCACACTGCGTGGGTAGCCAAGATCGCGGCCGCCGCCATCCTCGCGCAAGGTGACCGGGTCGCCCCAAGACTTGCCCGAGTCGCTGCTGATGCGGGCGAACATTCCAAACGGTTTCGCCCGCTGGCCGTACGTCAAACAAAGCCGGCCATCGGCGAGTTTGAGCAGATCCGGTGGGTTTCCTTCGCCGGTGTTCGCCACCGGGTCCTCAAGCTGCGACCAAGATTCGCCGTTGTCGTTTGACCGCCACGCTTCGATCCATGCCTTCCGCTTTCCTTCCTCGGCGCCGCGACGAATTGTGGTCAGGAGTTCGCGGTCGGAGAGGCGCACGGTCGAGGGCATGATGGAATATCCTTTTGGTTCAGGACCGATATAGGCAATGAACCGCCAGGATTTACCTCCGTCGGTGGTTCGACCGCAAATGGGTCGGCCCTCGCGGTTGTTGCTTTTTGAGGCGGTCAAGAAGAGCATGCAATCCCGCTTTCCGTTCACGATGTAGTCGGTGCGCGCTGCGATGCCCGGCTGATTGAACAGCGGCAATCGAAATGGCCCTTTCCAGTTGTGACCACGGTCGTAAGAATAGTACCAGCGGGAAGAGCCGGTATCGACGCCGGGCATCCGACACGTCATCGCAAAATCAGGATGCGTGAAGTCAATTCCGCCGGGGCAATCAACGGGTTCGGGTTCGGTGTAATCGGTTGGCAGGGTTCCGTGGCGCATCCCGGCGGTGCCGATCAAGACGTGTTCCTTGGCGGGGTGTTCGATGGACCAAGTTTGGCCGCCATCCAGACTACGGGCGAGCACATGCTCTTCGGGCTTTTCTCGATCGATGTTGTGCCGCTCCGAGCCAAGGTCCTTGTGATAGCCGATGCTGAAGCCAACGAGAATTTCGTTACCCCATGACCAAATCCCGTGATTTGCGGGCCAGCCGCCAAAGCGTCCCGGTTCATGGTAAACCATCACCTGTTCGCCGACCGCAGCCTGGCTTGGCGCGGAGGCGATTGTGCCTGAGGCGATGATCACGCACAGCCGCAGTAAGTGTTCTGAAGAATTGCCGATAAAGGGCATGCCCGAAGAGCGTGGCTCAACAACGGGCGACCTGGCGTTGTTGCTTGCGAAGTGCCCGGAGGTGGCTGTAGCCGACGAGCTTGCGGCGGCGTTCATCCCAAAGTCGAAACGTAAATGATTTGAAACTGGAAAACAGTGTGATGGGCTTGACGGTTTGAAACAGCGGCTCCGCTTCGTGACACTTCTCCAAATGATAATTCGGGATTCGCGGGCTCAAATGGTGAATGTGATGAAAGCCGATGTTGCCCGAGAACCATTGCAGCACTTTGGGCAGCTTGTAAAAGGAACTGCCTTGCAGCGCTGCCTTGGCGTAATCCCATTCCTCGCCGCGTTCCCAATAGACTCCGTCGAATTGATGCTGGACATAAAACAACCATACCCCCGCCGAACCCGCCACCATCAGAATTGTCAACTGAATGATCAGGTATGCCTTTAGTCCGAACAACCAGATCAAGCCCACCGCTATCAAGCCCACTGCCAGATTTGTCAGGTACACCGAATAACGTTCGCGCACCGGCGCCTTCGGTTTAGGAATGCGGTTGATCCCCAGAAACAAAATCAGCGGTGCGATCACAAACAACACGAACGGATTGCGCGCCAACCGATACGAAAACCGCCGCCAGCGCGACGACTCCAGATATTCCTGGACTGTCAACGTCCAAATGTCGCCCACCCCCCGCCGATCCAGATCACCAGAACTCGAATGGTGGAGGGCATGTTCCCAACGCCAGTGATGGTAGGGGGTGAAGGTCAGCACGCCGGTGATGCACCCCAAAATATCATTGGCTCTCCGTGATTTAAAAAATGAGCCATGCCCGCAGTCGTGGTGAATGATGAATACCCGCACCAGAAATCCTGCCGCCAGGACCACCAGTGGC
>PLJQ01000439.1 GCA_003140275.1 Limisphaerales bacterium | reverse complement strand
AGATAAATCTGGCCGACCGACAGATAGTTCGCCGCGCGCCAATAGGCGTCCATCTTGTCGAGCAGTTCAGGTGTGAGCGTCTTTGTTTCCATGCTTAATCCTTTTTATTAACCGCGCCGGATTCGAGATTGCGGCAGACCGAGCGCGCAATCATCAGTTCTTCGTCCGTGCGAATGACGCGCACGGTGGCGCGACTGGTTTGCGTAGAAATCACCGCCGCAGTCTCCGCATTGCGAGATTCATTGAGTTCAATGCCGAGGAAGTTTAGCCCCTCACAGATGCGTGCGCGGACGACTGGCGCATTTTCACCGACGCCGCCGGCGAAAACGAGTGTGTCCAATCCACCAAGCGCGGCGGCATAAGCGCCGATCCACTTCTTCGCCTGATAACAAAACAGCGCCACGGCTTCCGCCGCCCAAACATCAGCAGTTTCTTTCGCGAGCAAGTCGCGCATATCGGAACTGGTCTCCGAAACGCCGATCAGTCCCGACTCGTGATTGATCATTTTGTAAAACTGTTGCGTGGTCATCCGCTCGGTGCGCGCGAGATATGGGGCGAGGCCGGGATCGAGATCGCCGGAGCGCGTGCTCATCACGAGTCCCGCCGTCGGCGTGAAGCCCATGCTGGTATCAATGCTTTTTCCATCGCGCACAGCGGTGAGACTCGCACCGTTGCCGAGATGGGCGAGGATGACGCGCCCGGTCTTCGCCGCCGGATCGCCGAGGCGCGCGAGTTCCTCCATCAAATACGCGTAAGACAAACCGTGGAAACCGTAGCGCTGAATTCCCTTGGCATCGAAGCGCCGTGGAATGGGCAGCAACTGGGCGACGCGCGGCATGGCTTGGTGAAACGCGGTGTCAAAGCACGCCACCTGTGGCAGTTTCGGATGACGCTGAAGGAAGGCCTCTATCAATTCAATCTCGCGCGGCAGATGATCCGGGTCGTAAGGACTGATGCGATGTAGTTCATCCAGCAATTCTTGGGTGACAATTTCTGGCTGAATGTGTTTCATGCCGTGGACGACGCGGTGTCCCACGGCTTTGACCGACGCAAAACCTGGCTGTGCTTCGAGCCAGTCAATCAGGGAATTCGCCGCCGATTTGTGATCGGCTGCGGCGAGGCTGCGACTGGCCTGTGGCTTTCCCTCTGCGTCTTGAAACGTCAGATTCGTTCCACTCAACCCAATGCGGTCAACCTTTCCAGACAGCGCGCGCTTCAACGGTTCACCAACCTGATAGAGCGCAAACTTGATGCTCGACGAGCCGCCATTGATGGCCAGGACGGAGTGCATATTTCAGGTTGCAAGTCGGGGATATAATCTAGCTCCAACCGAAACCAGAACAGCCGTGGTCACGAGAATGACTGCATAGTCCAGGCTCAGCCCGAATGGGCTCGTGCTGCCAGCCAACATGCAAGTGCGCAGCGCATCCACAACATAGGTCAGCGGATTCAGATGCGAAATCATCTTCAACCAGCCGGGCATGATGTCGGTGGGATAAATCGCGTTGCTCGCGAAGAAAAGCGGCATGGTCAGCACCTGACCGACACCCATGAAGCGTTCGCGCGTCTTGACGATGCACGCGATCACCAGCGAAAATGTCGAGAACAGCGTCGCGGCCAGGATCACAATTATCAGCACGTTGAAGAGCGCGAGCGGACTCCAATTCAACTTCACACCGAGCAGCAGCGAGAGACTATAAACGATGACCCCTTGCGACAACGTGCGGATGCCGGCGGAAAAGCCCTTGCCGAGCACCAGTGCCGCGCGCGGCGTCGGGCTGGCGAGGAATTTCTGCACGATACCAAGGTCGCGTTCCCAGATGACATTGATGCCGTAAAATATAGCCACGAACAAAACGCTTTGCGCCAGAATGCCGGGCGCGATGAAATCCAGATAGGGAATGCTGCCCGTGTGCATCGCCCCACTGCGCGCGAACACTTGGCCGAAAATGAGCAGCCACAGCGCAGGTTGCAGGGCGCGGGTGATGAGTTCCGTAAAATCGTGCCGCAACTTGCGCAATTCAAATTCGGTGATCACAAACGTCTTCTCGATGAAGCCGGTCAAAGGATGCATGAAAGTGGCAGTCATAAATTAGCCGAGGCGCTGGGCGGTGGCGCGTTCAGCGGAGACGGCGCGGAAGTTGTTGCCGAAATCCAACGCGCTGCCGGCATAGTGGACGAAGACATCATTCAGCGTGTGGCGTGGCCCCAGCGAGGCTTCAAGCTCCTTGCAGGTGCCCAGTGCATCCAACTTGCCGAGGTGCATGATGGCGATGCGATCACAATGGCTCTCCGCCTCTTCCAGATAATGAGTGGTGAAGAACAGCGTCGTGCCGTAGTTGGCGCGCATATCAATCAGATGTTTCCAGACAGCGTCGCGCGCAATCGGGTCGAGTCCGACGGTCGGTTCATCGAGGAAAAGAACCTTTGGCCGATGAAGCGTTGACTGCGCGATTTCCAGACGGCGCACCATGCCGCCGGAATATTCGCCCACCAGCCGTTTCGCGTCGGCGGTCAGATTCATGAAATCTAATGCCTCCGCAATGCGCGCCTGCTGTTCGCGGTGCGGCAGGTCGTAAAGTTTGGCGAAGATGAGCAGGTTCTCGTAGCCTGTGAGCGAGCCGTCCACCGAGATTCCCTGCGGCACATACCCGATGGCGCGGCGCACGCCGATCGCCTGCGTGATGATGGAGAAACCCGCCACGAGCGCGTCGCCCGACGTGGGCGGCAACAGCGTGGTGAGCATTTTGATCGTGGTGGTCTTGCCCGCCCCGTTCGAGCCGAGCAAGCCGAAGACCTCACCGGCGTTGACCGAAAGCGTCAGCGCCTCCACCGCCGCGAACGCGCCGAAGCGGCGGGTCAGGTTTTCGATTTCGAGAACAACGTCGCCCACAATGCACTCTGGAAGGTGAATCTTTTGGACGCCGCGAACAATGGGGTGAACACCCCATAAAAATGAAACCTGCCAAATTCGGGGGCATCTTGGGGGGAAGAGTCGAACTCAAAAGCCTTTGAAAATATCAGGATGTTGAACGTCTAAATCCAAATTACGCCAACGGTGTCGTGGTTAGCCGGTCAAGAGCGCTGAGGCGTAGGGGCCGTTATCGCCGGTCCAGTGACACTCTCAGAAGGAGGCGCTTCAGCCAGCCGCCCCGCCGGCTTCATCGCAGCCATGGCGCTGGTAGGGCGCGTCCCTCCCTGCCTGCCGGCCACCGGCGCAGGCACGGCGGGCGCGCCGAACGAATACCGCCTCCCCGATTCAATTTGGAAATCCATCCTCAAATCCTTCCC
>PLJQ01000498.1 GCA_003140275.1 Limisphaerales bacterium | reverse complement strand
GCCCGCATCATTGATCCGCAGACGCCGGGCGGCCGAAAGAAACAACTGATCGTGGCCCTGGCGCGGGGCTTTGGCGTGGACTGGTGGCGCTTACAGACCGCTCAGACCACACCCGAGAAGTTGGGCCTGGTCATGAACGAACAACCCAAGGACTGAATAAAGTTGAACCGATAACGCCCATGAATTTTCGGAGCGGAGGCGCGCTCGGCAGCCGCCTTGGGTCAACGTGCGTTGGCCCGTGAGTTAGAATGAGCCGCCTCGCTCCGTCCCCCTCAGAAAGATCGCATACGATTTATTGTGCTCAGCCCCCGAGCTGACGCACGGATAGGAGGATGAACTTCCTGACAACAGGAATGTCAATGGGGACGGAGACGCCCACCGGAACAAAACCAAAAACCGCTTTTAAGAAAAAAATGAAGCCCTTCACTTAACGCTTGACTCATGAACCCTCATAGGAGGCGGCAACACATCGCTATGAATCCTGAATCTAAACGGAAAGCGAAGATCGGACTCGGAGTGGGAATTGGTCTTGATATCATTGCCCGCCTACTTGCCAGCGTCGGAGATCGATTTTTCGTTGTCGCGGTGGCACTGTTTCTAGTGGCCAGGCTCCTTTTCATTTGGGGATGCACACATTACGCGCTGAGCAAGGGATTGCCCCATTGGCTTGGCTACCTCGGATTGCTCAGTGTCATTGGCCTCGTTGTTTTAGTCTTGCTGCCACCTCGACGGAGGAGCGAGGCATCACGCTGCTGCCTAACGCTGCAGCTAACCCGGCCCTCGCGCTCTGGTTGCAAGCGTGGCCCCTCGCGGGCCGGGTCGCTGATCGTTTTCCTTGGACGGCACATTAGAAAACCACAACTACAAGAGACAACCTTATGTTTTACCCCTCGATGCTGCAGTATCCAGTAACCACCTCGACTGCGGAGATCGCTGCCAGGGAAGCCAGAACCGGCGTCGAATTGGCGAAGCACGACATCGACCGACTGTTGATGATTACGGAGGCGTTATGGACGTTGTTAAAGCAAGAGCATGGCTACACGGATGATGTTCTAACAAATCTGATCACGGAGATTGATCAACGCGATGGCAGATTGAACGGACGTGGCGCAAAAGAGCCGCCCGTGCTGTGCGCCTCCTGCGGAAGGACGAATGCCGCCAAACGCACATTTTGCATTTTTTGTGGCCAGCCGATGGTGTCGAATCCGTTAGCGCGTTGATCGGCAGTCCCGTGCGCGCCGTGCTCCGGTCGGATTCACAAACCTTGACCTGGCCTTTCAGTATTTTAGCATTGGACCCATGCCCAACGTCTGTCACAAGCGGGTTGTGAGTGCCCTCCGAAGGCCCAACTACCAACAACACTTTGCGGTTCAATATACGAACCGGCGATCGTTGATTAAAAGTTAGACCTCGTCAGCCACGAAGTTCTTATGTTTTGGTTTTTCCCACCATCGAGAAAGCCGACGCCATCGGAGTACGCTGTTCTCGTTGTGTTCATTTCTGCTGTCTGCATTATTCTGGGCGTCGTCGCCCTCGTGGTAGGATTTCGAGCGCCGGCCGACAAGCGCGCGTTGGCTGTCGCATTAGAATATCGAGGAGCTTGGTGTTTGGGGATTGGCATAGCTATTGCTATTGGCTTTTGGCTGTTTCGTCGGATAGTGAATTGAGAGTTGAGTATGCACGCGACAGCGCCTGACAAAAGTGAATGCTGCGAACCCGCAATCACGTCGCGGTGGCAGGGCGGACGCCGGGTCGCTGATCGTTTTCGTTGACCACTTCGCATCATGAGCGAGACCCGGTTAACATCTTTCGTTCTGATGGTTGCAGTTCTCGTGTTGAGTGCGGTCTGTGACTCGAAGCCACGCCCTGATCCTTTGGCGGGTTGGAAGATGTGGGGCACATTTACTGGCTATCATCTTGACAAGGCGATTAT
This sequence comes from Limisphaerales bacterium, assembly GCA_003140275.1. Lineage (GTDB taxonomy): Bacteria > Verrucomicrobiota > Verrucomicrobiia > Limisphaerales > PALSA-1396 > PALSA-1396. Next base: position 4,838 of record PLJQ01000498.1, on the reverse strand, counting down.
CGACGACTCTCAGGCGTATATCAACACACTGCCGACGCAAGAGAGAGAGCTTGCCAAGTTTGAGTATCATCAGCTTTTCTGTGAGGACGGGACAGGTCAGCACGCGGTTGAGATTTCCATACCGCTAGATGGCACATGGTGGAAGCACGTGCTCATCTACGACAAGGCCAATAAACGAGCGAAGGTCATCAAATATCGGAGCGGTAGGTATTCAAGCTGAGGTGTATGACAACGACGCAGTCTAACAAAAGTGAATGCCGCGTACCCGCGATCACGTTGCAGGTGCATGGCAGACGCCACGGGCGCCGGGTCGCTGATCGTTGGCGCTCGACCGGGAAATACTTATAGCAATTGACATCGACCGCTTAAAAGAAAATCTCAGACGTTCGACTTTGGCGCTGGGGGTCCTCCAGATCACGGTCGGCTGTCTGGTCGGGTTTATCCCGCCTTCAGCGGTGGCGTGGTTTCGCGGCCTCGTGATGGCGCACATCGAATTCACCGCCAATGGCGTCCTGATGATCGCCTTCGGCTTCCTGGTCAGGGAACTCCGCCTGGGTCCGTCGGCCCTGAAAGTGTGGTTTGCGGCCTTGCAGATTGGCACCTGGACGAACGGTGCGGCGGGGTTGGCNNGCTTCGTCGAAGCTCATGCCGACGATCAATGAAAAATTTCCGCCCCCGCACGGCACCGACAATCCGATTATTTCAGGCTCGCTCCAGTTGTGCGGTGTGACGATCATGCTGGCTTTGCTGCTCACCCTCTATGGCCTGCTGCGCTCCCAGGCTCCGGCCAAGGATGCGAACGCCTGAACGGAGCTTTGTTTAAGACAGGGCTATTATTTCGTCGCCTGTGGTTTTGCGCTGGTTTCCATCGTGATTGGGACAGTCCAATCAGGGTTAACTTTCAAAAACAATAATTGACACGGCCCTAAAAGCGGCTTATCCTGTGGCTCCTTAGAGAATCCCGGCTTCATAATGCCAATGGTCTTTTGGCTGCTTCTTTGATTCATGGATCGCCCATTTGACGGAAAGGTCCTGAACCAAATAATTATGAAACTAGGCATTCAAAATCTATTCATCGCGCTGGCATTGTTTGCCGGCCTCACTCAAACCACGCGCGCGGCGGTTGTTTTTACCGTCACGCCGGCCGCCGTCAGCAACACTTACAGCGGCACTATTACACTGCAAGTGACCGGCTTGACCAATACTGAAACGGTGGTGGTGCAGAAATATCTCGACGCCAACACCAATGGCGTCATTGGCGGCGGCGACCTGCTGGTGCAGCAGTTCACGTTGCAGGATGGGACCAACTTTGTGATTGGCGGGGTGACCAATTTCAATGTGCCCGGCGATTTGAATGCGACGACGGGCGCCATCACGGCGACGTTGAATTTCCAAAATGGGGATTTCGTGCAGAACCTCGTCGGGAAGTATTTGTACAAGCTGTCCAGTCCCGCGGGCCATTTCGCGCCGCTGACCAACGGATTCAACGTCACCAATTTCCCCTACCCGCAAAAGTTCACCGGCAACGTGGTCAGCAACGGTACCAGCACGACGTTGTCCAATTCCGTGGTCCTGCTGTTTTCTGCTCCGCGCCCGGGACAACATGATGGTCCGGGTCAACCTGTGGGCGGCACGGTGGCGAACAATGCGGGCGCCTACACCATCATGGCGCCGCCGGGAACCTATACGTTGGCGGCTTTTAAGACCAATTTTGTCAGCGATCTCCAAAACGCCCTGGTGCTCACCCTGGGCAGCGGCGCGACCGTCACCACCAATCTGACGGTCAGCAATGCCACGGCCGGCATCACCGGCAAAATTGTGGATGCCGCCAACAATGCCATCGGATTGCCCGGTGTTTTCATGCCGGTGCAGTCCACCAACGGTCTGCTGGCGCTCGTTTTTACCGATACCAATGGCAATTTCACCGCGCGGGTCACCGCCGGCCAGTGGTCTTTGGGTTCGGATGATTCGGGACTGATCGTTCATGGCTATGTGGGATTGAACAACGGCACCAATGTCAACTCCGGTGCGGCCAATGTCACGCTGGCCGTACCCAAAGCCAGCGCGCTGATTTACGGCAGCGTCATGGATAATCTGGGAAACCCTTTGGCGGGGATTGACGTTAATGCCAGCGACAGCAATAGCAACCTGTATGCGATGGACGGCTTCACGGGTACGAACGGGAACTATTTCATCGGCGTGGTGGGTGGCTTGGGCAGCAACGATCCCTGGCAGGTGAACATCGGCAGCAAGAGTGCTGCGGCCAATTATATCTTTTCCCAACCACAGATGGATCAAAATGGCGGCACCAATCTCGCCATCGGTCAGGCCGTGCTTCAGAATTTCACCGCCATCCTCGCGACCAACACCATCAGCGGCAACATCGTGGACAGCAACGGCACCAACATTGCCGGCGTCGGTGTGTTCGCCTCCGCCACCATCAGCGGCACGGACTACCAGGTGAACAATGTGGACACCGACACCAACGGCAATTATTCGCTGACGGTGGCCAATGGCACTTGGAGCGTCGGCGTCAATTGCAATGGCGGCAGCGACAGCTTGAGCCAGCTTGGCAGCTACGCCTGCCCAAACAACACCAACGTCACCATCCTCAATAATAATGGCGTGGCCAATTTCCTGGTCCAGATTTGCAGCGGGATCGTCATCACCACCCCTTCGCAGTTGCCCGTCGGCGAGGTCAACCTTTCCTACGACCAGTTCCTGCAAGGCTCCAGTTGCAATGGCGGTTTGAACTGGTCGCAGCTCAGCGGTTCCCTGCCGAACAACGTGGGGTTGTTCGGCAACGGCCAGATAACCGGCCTTCCCACCAACAGCGGCACGTTCACCTTCACGGCCCAGGCCAGCGACGGGGTGAATACCACCAACCAGCAGTTTTTCCTGACCATCAGCAATGCGTTGCAGATCACGACCGCTTCCCTGCCCGACGCAACCAATGGGGCTTCCTACAGCCAGCAGTTGCAGGCCGTTAACGGCGTGCCCTATGGCGGCGTGCCCTACAGTTGGTCGGTGTCGTCCGGCAGCCTGCCGGCGAATTTGAACCTGGCCACAAACGGACTTATTTCGGGCACACTGGCGGCCAGCGGCCTGTTCAATTTCACCGTCGAGGCGGCGGACAGTCTGGGCGCCGTCTTCGATCAGCCGCTTTCGCTCAACATCGCCAACACCAATTTCCCGCCGCTGGCCATCGGCAACGTCGGCGGACAAATCATCGTGTTTTGGCCCTCGTCGGCGGGGACGAATTTCACGTTGCAGACGACCACCAATCTGGCCACGGGTCCGTGGGTGACGGCTTCTAATGGCGTCCCGCAAATCTCCTTCGTCTTTACCAACACTTCTCCAGCCGTCTTTTTTCGATTGCATTGAACCGTGGCTAAAACTTGACGTTGGAGTGGCCTTGTCCCGGAAAAGCCGGCTCACATCGCACAATTCATTAGACCGCGACCCTTGTGGTCGCGCAACCAGCGGGCACACCGTTCAAAACGAGCGTGAGGCAGAGGATGATTTTGAGTTTCATAATCGTGAAGAAAACGAATGTTGTCAGTCATGTCGAACCAATATCTTGAGATTGCGTAAATGTTCGCCAGAACGGCTATCAAAGCCGATTCGCAGTGGCATCCCGTTGGTGAATCCGAATGGCGAATTCGGAGATATTTGGCTTGGCTGGTGCCGGTGACTGCGAATAACAGAAGAGCTCCAAGGTTTGATAACGATTTCATGTTTCATCAAGCAAAGGGGGCTTCGTTTGTCGTTCCCTGCTCGCGCAACGACCAATGCTTACCCGGATAGGGATGCAAAGGAATTGTTGACTATCTCGGTTCATACCACTGTTAATCAATCAATGATACTCCGGTCTAAATAGGGCTTGGAAATTTTAATAATGGTGTCCATCGGTCGCTCCTCAATCACCTTCTGCTTCTGCTCCGAAAGAGCAAACTCCACATCGAGCTTGATGTATGGGCAACGGCGGTGAACAAAGGTGCGATGCGTGGCGCTGGAAAGGCCCCCCTCTGTGGTGAAAACCTTCAGGAGGTCTCCGCGCTTCATCCCAGGTGTGATCTTCTTACACTCCGTCAGAACGTCTGAAATTTGCTTCGTGAGTTTTCTGTCAACGCCGCTATCGGCGAAGGACGGCTTTGCAAAGGAACACAGGATGAGTGTGACTACGAGAACAGTGACAAGAGTTTTCATAACGTGTGTGATGCCTAACTATTAGGTATGCAAAGAAATTGTTGTCTATCTTGGTTCATATTACTCTGCAATCACTTCAAATTTCAACGTGTTCGAATGCAGTTCGCCTTCCCAACAAGCAGGCATCTGCGTCGAATCGCGGTAAGGAGACTGTCGCCCGCGATAAATAAAATGGATTTCATACTTGCCGGGCATCAAGCGTTCCCCATTGCCGATGAAATAATCGTTGGCATTCACCGGCAGCCTGTAGCTGCTTCCTGCACGCAGCGGCGATCCCAAGAAGTAAATCCTGCCCGCCACACCAGAAATGCCCCAGCCAAGCGTCATGGGTATCCGCTGGCCAGTCTCATTTTTCAGTTCAGCCTCCAAGCTGCTCCATTTCTGTGAGCCGTTCCCCAGCAATTCCCCGCCATTGAGAAGCAGGTGGTTGGTGCTCTGGTTATGGAAATAAACGCTGAACGAAACTCCCTCCCAGCTTTTCAAAATGTTTTTAGGCGTTTCAATTGTGATCTCCAGCGCCGACTTTGTCTGGCTTGGAAGTTCCGCTGCCCACGAGATCAGAGAAAGGCTTCCGGCCACGAGAAGACCGTAGGAACATTGATTAAATCTTTTCACTGGCGTCTCATAGG
>PLJQ01000129.1 GCA_003140275.1 Limisphaerales bacterium | reverse complement strand
GATACGGTGCTCCTTTGCACCCCCCGATGAGTCTCTGGCGAAAATATTCGTGACGTTGTTTCGGGGTGAGTGCAGGGTCAAGGTCTTGCGCCAGGCGTTCCAGTGCCTTCGCAAGGAAGATACCGTGCCCGCAAAACGGCTCCCACACGACACGTTCGTCAGGCTGCACCTGCTCCCAAGGGAGTTGGTTGACGACGTAATCTGCCAATCCGTCTGGAGTGCTATGAACCCCCAGTTCGTCCCGGGTGCGATCCGTAATGAAAGCGCTCTCGGCAACGAACGCAAGGTCTGGCACTGACAAATTCTGAAAGTGCAGATTACGAGAGACGCTGCTCCACGCGGCATCCAAGATAGCTTTGCGGCGAAAGTCGGACTCGGGCCTGTCCAGCAGCCCGGTATGTTTTTCCGCTGCCTTCAGAATATCGAGTGGCTCGCTTAATCCACCCCAACCTTTGGCATCCGCCCGATCCATGAAGATTTTCGCGGTGACAAAGCGAAATAAGAACGCAAAAAGCGGCGATACTTTCGGAGAGCGACCATGGACTTGCCTGTAAGCCGCCGCAATTTCCGTAAAACTATTCTCCAGCAATTCTTTGAGACGCACCGAAAACGTCGCTCCAATCCCTTCGCCAGACCTGAATCAAAAATATCCGACTGGCTGTGCGAGGAGAAACCACCGGACTTTCTCACTCGCCCCAGCGCCTCTAGTCCCCAAATGGCCTGCTTTTCTCGAAATACACGCTGCGTATCTCGCAACCGAAATGATTGCCCCAAGACTCGTGTTCCATCCACCCCAGCCGCCCAAGGCTGAACGTTATTCCTTTGGACAGTGAGCAAGAGCGGTGCTCCTAGAGCACAAAATTCGTTAGGCGGTTTCCCCCCAAGGTCGTCCGCGAAGGTGACGCCAACGCAAGCGTTCCGGTAGCTCTGTGGGTAGCCTGCAAAAGAAGCCAACGGGATGCGCCGCAATTGAGCTGCGGTGCCAATCAGATCGCTGAACTCGTAATTCTTCCGGATGCGCGCATCATCGTAACCAGCACCAACGAGCGCGGCTTTGAACATGGATACGATGTCAGTCTTCGTCATGTGGCAGAGCGAAATTACCAAGTCAATTTGGTGTTGTCATGTGTGACTTCGCATGTAATGGAATCATTGGTTTTCCGAACGGCAATGCGGCCGTAATTGCGTCCGGTGGTTTCGCGGGCAATACCGAGTTTGGCCAGGTGATTGAGGGACGAGATCACTGTTGAATTAAAGGATGGCGGTTTATCCTCTAAATTTGAAGCGCCAAATTAAATGTTCCGTCAGCGGGGTTCGGGCGAACCAAGTTGGCCCAAAGCCTTGCGCCGAAGGATTGACCTGGCAGGCGTTTGGGGGTATTGGTTCTACATGGCAGCCGTCAGTCAGGTGCAAAAGAATCTTCAAGCGGCGATGCGCGATGCGTTGCGCATTCAAGATCGCTTCACAGCCGAGCCGCTATTTTCCAAAACGGGGCGTGGCCATCTCCAGGGTGAAGGCGTTTCCACGCTGCAAAAAATCAAATCGAGTCTGCGTCGTAAATCCGCCAGCAAAGGGAAATGAAGAAACGGTGGCTGAAGGATTGGCCGTGGGAAACGGTTGTCACCATCAACGCCGGGCTGTGCAAGGAAAAGAAGGCACTGCACAAACCCACCTCGGACGGTTACACGCCCACCCAGGAACTGTGGGAATCATCCCGCAAGCGTGAGCTGGCCTTGCGCGAGGTTTTGGACATCTGCCGCGAGTGTCACAGGCTCGCGCCGTTCTGTTTCTACAATGGGAATACCTTCGCGGCCATAGGCCGGACCATCGTCCAGGAATTACTACAAAAAATGCCGCCGGTGAAAGCGCATGGCTTTCGGAGCGTGGTGGGCCATTACATCGCCGGGACAGCGGGCGCGGATGAGGTGGGCAAGGCGCTGGACGGTCTGGAGTAATTCAGCTTGCGACGGAAGCGGCGTGGCCGGGCGGAGTGGATCGCAGAGCGTCCCGCAGAACGGTTTCGCTGCTTCGGTCGCACCAATCTATTTCCCCGAGTGACGAGACTTTGCCGGCGGAATGGAGCGGCAACCCGGGCGGAGTGAAGCGGTGGCGGAGTTCGGTCGCGCTCGATTTCTCCGAGCAAAGCAAGTCTTTTGGCTTACGGCGCAGCCAGTTGGGCGAAAGTCTTGCGCGCGGGGGGCAGGGGATTCAACGCGACGGAACGAGCACACAAGCGAAACGGAGGCCAGGTTGACGCGGAGTGGAGACGACGAAGTTTGGTCACGCTAAAAAACCAAAATAAGTGGTTGACAGTTGTTCACTTTATGGAGTATTTAGGTTGACATGACGAAACTAGAGTTTCCATTCATTCAGGTAACAGCCGAAGCGCGTCGAATTGTTGGCGAGCCAACACCAGGCACGCGGCTGTATCGGCGCGAAGGAAGTCATGAGGAGTCCGGTGAGTGGTTCGAAGCCATCGGAAAACTTTTCGAAGGAGACGTGGGATTGTCTCCGGGAGGGGTGACGATGTACGTGCCCGTGTCGCGAGCGGCGGTGCATAAGCGATTAAAAGAGGGGCGATTGACGGGGTTCACGTTCTATGTGACGAGCGAGGAGACCACGTTCCTTGGAAAGAAGCGCAAAGCCAAAGAGCGTCCTTATATTGTGCTGTCAGTTTCCGAATGCAAAGCATGGGCGGAAGAGATGAAGCGCCGGCTTGGATATGAGGAGGAACCAAAGACGGATTCAGAGGCCCGGGCAGCAAACGAATTCGTGGAGATGGACCCCAAAGACAAAGGTAACAAGAAGGTGATTTACAAAGAAGCGATGAGCCGCGCTGAAATAGTCTCGCTGGTGCAGACAACCGTCCGGGCTGTTGTGGGGGAAGCGATAAAGAAGTTGATGCCAAGTAAGCGGCGGAAATAGGGAGCTAAAAATGCACTTCGAGGCTACAAACGAAAACTGTGATGGATTTATACCGGTAAAACGAGCTGCGCAAAAGTTGTCTGTGAGTCCTCGGACGGTGTGGCGGATGATTGCGGACGGGGATTTGAAAGCTACACATATTCGGGGATGCACTCGTTTGTCTTATTCAGACGTGGTGAGATATTCGAAAAAGAAGAACCAATTGGAGCGTGTATGATTAATTGCATTTACAAGCCGAAGGGATCACGCATTTGGCGATTGAAATATCGTCTGCGCCCCGAGGATGGCAAAATCACGGATGTCTCGCTCGGCACTTCCGACAAGCAGTCGGCGGAAAAGAAACGCTCCGAGAAACTGCGCGAACTTGAGCACGAGCGCGTCGGCATCATTCCTCCGAAGGCAACTCGTGACGCGGCACAGCGCAAGCTTGTCGAACATTTGGGCGACTTTTTGAGCGACATGCGGCGCCGCGGCAAATCTGAGAAATATCTGGCGAACCTCGATTTTAGGGTTGGGCAGTTGATCACCGATTGCACCTGGAATTATGCCAAGGACGTGACTGCGGATTCATTTCAATTCTGGTTGCGCCAGCATCGGGAACTGAAAGACAAAACCGCAAACGACTATCTGGAAGCGGCTCGATGTTTCTTCAACTGGCTGGTGAGACTCGGTCGTGTAGGGTCGAATCCGTTGTTGTCGGTGGAAAGGGCCAAAACGAAAGAAGGCAACGCGGACGAAATTCGTGCGCTGAGCGATCACGAAATGTTGCGGCTGTTGGCGGTGGCTGGCGAACGCAAGGCGGTTTACCTGATGGCGGTCCATATGGGCCTGCGGAGAGCGGGACTGGCTGCCCTCAAGTGGGGCGATGTGCATTTGGATGCGGTAACGCCATTCGTCAAAGTGCGGGCTTCAACAACCAAGAACGGCAAGCCTGCGGACATCCGGTTGCTTTCTGAATTGGCGGTGGCGCTTGGTGAGCTTAACGGCAAAAAGACTCATGGCGAGGAACTTGTGTTCAAAGGCATTCCACGGATTGAGAGGTTTTACAGGGACTTGAAGAAGGCCGGAATTCCGCGCCGGGATGGCTTTGGACGCAAAGCAGTGTTTCATTCGCTTCGACATACCTTTGGAACCAACCTGGCACGGGGGGTGGAGTGGCGATACGCGTAGCGATGGCTCTTATGAGGCATAGCGATCGACGGCTGACGGATGTAATCTACACTGACGAAAACCTGCTCGGCACTTGGGCCGCGTTTGACAGTCTCCCGAACTATGCGGAACGAGCCTCCCAAATAGCCTCCCAAATTTTAGTCGCAAGCGGTCACAGCGTGTCATCGCCTGTCGCAACGGGCAGCGGGGTGAAAGCGACAAAAACCATTGCAACCATTGGTGAAAGTCACGTGGTGACGCTCGCTGTCACAAGCAGTCAGAATTGTGAAAATGGCGGGAGCGGCGGGGCTCGAACCCGTAACCTCTGCCGTGACAGGGCAGCGCTCTAACCAATTGAGCTANNCGGGCAGCAGACGCCAAGGAGGTGGGGGTGGGGAACCCCGCTGAAGAAACGTACTGCTACCCGAATGCCTTAAAGGTCATAAATCGCCCGGCCTTTGTCAACTTGATTTCCGTGATCGCCCAATTTCGATTGCGCACCGTGGTGGAGCGTGTGGCACAATATGTGCGTCTTGCTCCGGCGTGGCTAAGGGAGGCGGCGAAACTCAGTTCCGGTCAATGCCGGATTGCCTCCCACTGGCCCGCCCAACAACGGTTTGCTGAACTGCGAGTCGGTGAAGCACATACACCGCTGAAGCAGGCTGTGCCCGAGGGGTTTGCCTGCATGTCCCCCGGCACACGCCGACGCCTGCACTCGGCCCGGCGCAGCGGTGGAGCCTCTGCTTGGCGGCGACCCGCAAATTCCGAATTGGTTGTCACCCTAGCCCCCGGCGGGAGGTTTTGAAATCCGGGTAACCTGGCCAACCACACAAACCAGCCCAACCCGGTTGAGATCCCTGATGTAAGATTTGTCCGGACAAAGCGCCGGAGCGGAAGCGCATGATTTCCGGCGCTTGTTAAAATTCGCCATTGACCATTACTTCGCAGCGTAGAGTATCAGTGTGATTCCAAACCGCGATGATAACAAGGCGGCAGGGACAATCATTCTCCCATGACTGACAAAGGGCAGAGCAAACCGAAGGCGCTGCAAGTTTTGTGCGATGAAGTTCTGGCACAAGAAGCAACGTTGCGCGAGGGCGGAGGTCTTTCCGGCCAGGAACGTCAGCGCAAACTGGGACGTTTGCCCGTGCGTGAACGGCTGGTGCGCCTGTTGGATGACACGGCTTCATTTTTTGAACTGAGTCTTTGGGCCGGCCACCGAATGTATCCGGATTGGGGCGAGATACCGGCGGCAGGCGTCGTGACCGGCATTGGCCGTGTCGGCAAACGACCGTGCATGATCATTGCCAACGACGCCACGGTGAAGGCGGGCGCTTTTTTTCCAGCGACGGCCAAGAAAGTTTTGCGTGCTCAACGCATCGCTTTGGAAAACTCGTTGCCAGTCATTTATCTCGTCGATTCCGCCGGCGTTTTTCTTCCTTTGCAGGATGAAGTCTTTCCTGATGAAGATGATTTTGGGCGGATCTTCCGCAACAACGCCGTCCTGAGCGCGAAAGGTATTCCGCAACTTGCGGCCATCATGGGCAACTGTATTGCAGGCGGGGCGTATTTGCCGGTGCTATGCGACAAGATTCTCATGACCAAGGGGAGCGGGCTTTATCTGGCGGGACCGGCGTTGGTCAAAGCCGCAATTGGACAAGTGGTCGAGGCCGAAGAACTGGGCGGCTCTGAAATGCACGCCGAAATCAGCGGCACGATTGATTTTCACGAGCCGGATGACGAAACCTGCCTGGCGCGGTTGCGTTCGTTGATTGATCTTTTGCCGCCAGAAACGGAAGCGCCCGCTCCGGGAACGGGCACGGAGCGGAACCAGGAAACCATTTATGATCTGGTCAGCGTCGATGGCCGCACAGAATACGACGTCCGGGATCTGATCGCCTGTGTGGCGGACCGGGGATCGATGGAAGAGTACAAGGCGGAATATGGTCAGACGCTGGTGACGATGTATGCGAGGATTGGCGGGCAGCCGGTCGGCATCGTGGGCAACCAACGCCAGCGTTGCCACTCCAGGAAAACCGGAATCCAAATCGGCGGCGTCATTTATTCGGACAGCGCGGACAAGGCCGCGCGTTTCATCATGGACTGCAACCAGACCGGGTTGCCGATTGTTTTTTTTCAGGACGTGCAGGGATTCATGGTTGGACGCGATGCGGAACAATCAGGCATCATTCGTAGCGGAGCAAAACTGGTGAACGTGGTCAGCAATTCCGTGGTGCCAAAGATCACCGTTGTCGTGGGCGGTTCGTTTGGGGCGGGGAACTATGCGCTGTGCGGCAAGGCTTTTGATCCGCGATTCATTTTCGCCTGGCCGAATGCGAGATACGCCGTGATGGGTGGCGAACAGGCGTCGGACACATTGTTCACCATTCTCCAACGCAACATGCAGTCGAAAGAAAACACACTGACGCCGGAGGAACTGAATCAACTGCGCGAGACGGTCAAAAATAATTACAAGCAGCAGACGGACATTCGTTACGGCGCGGCGCGCGGCTGGGTCGATGCCATCATTCCGCCCCATGCGACACGGGATATTCTGAAGACGGTGCTGGGATTGGTCAGGCGCAAGCCAAAGCAGAGTAATTTCCAGACCGGAGTGTTGCAGGTGTGACGAATCGCAAACGCCGAGCATCTTTGATTGCCTGTGAACCTTAAACTCCGAACTTGAAATCTATTTTAATCGGCAATGCTCAAGGTTTCTGGGGCGACAGCATCAACGCGCCCGCCCGGCTGGTGTCGCAACAGCCGGACCTCGATTACCTGACGCTCGATTATCTGGCGGAGGTGTCGATGTCGATTCTGGCCTTGCAAAAAGAACGCGATCCGGCCACCGGCTACGCCCGTGATTTTGTCGAGGTCGTCCGTTCGCTGATCCCATTCTGGCGGAAGGGATCGAAAGTGCGCGTGATCACCAACGCGGGCGGTTTGAATCCGCAGGGTTGCGCGCAGGCGTGCGCCGAGGTTTTGCGTCAAGCCGGAATCCGCCGGATGAAAATCGGCGTGGTGACAGGCGATGATGTATTGCCGGTGTTGCGAGCAGACCCGGGAACAAAAACCTTCACCAATCTGGAAACGGGCGAACCAATCACAAAGATCTCAGGATCATTGGTGACGGCGAACGCCTATCTCGGTGCCCAGCCGATCATTGAGGCGTTGAATGCGGGCGCGGATATTGTGATTACCGGGCGGGTGGCCGATCCGAGCTTGACCGTTGCGCCGTGCGTGGCGGAGTTCGGTTGGGACTGGAATGATCACGATCGAATTGCCGGGGCGACCATTGCGGGACATTTGATCGAGTGCGGCACGCAAGCGACCGGCGGCATCTCCACCGACTGGCTTGAGATTCCTGATCCTGCGAATATCGGTTTCCCGGTGGTTGAGGTGAACCCGGACGGGACGTGCTTCGTCACCAAGCCAATGCGAACCGGCGGCGTGGTGAATGAACGAACGGTCAAGGAACAACTGTTGTATGAAATCGGCGACCCGGATAACTACCTCAGCCCCGATGTCACGGTGTCATTTCTTTCGCTGCAGGTCCGCGAACAAAAGAAGAACCGTGTGCGCGTCAGCGGCGCAAAAGGCCGTCCGGCCACTTCATCTTACAAGGTGAGCGCTTCTTATCGCGACGGATTCTGGGCGCAGGGAACATTGACGATTTTCGGGCGCAATGCGGTGGTCAAGGCGCGTCGCTGTGGTGAAATCATTCTTCAACGGCTGCGCGAAGCCGGGTATGAACTGCAGAGGTCCTCGATTGAATGTGTCGGTGCGGGCGCGTGTATGCCCGGCCTGCTGGAGAAGTCGATCGAGGCGGAACTCCTGGAAACGGTGTTGCGGGTGGCAGTGGCGGATCCGCGTCGCGAAGCGGTCGAACGGTTCGCCAAGGAGATGTCGCCGCTGATCACCAGCGGGCCGCAAGGCGTCACCGGTTACGCCGCCGGTCGTCCGCGCGTGCATCCGGTCTTTGGCTATTGGCCATGCCTGATTGAAAAAGCACGGGTCAAACCGCAGGCATATATCGCGACTACAAACGGCTGAACTGTTCCGCATGAAAAAATCCACAACCCGGCGTCAGGTTCGTCTTGGAGAAATCGCTTGCGCCCGAAGCGGCGACAAAGGTTCGGGTGCGAACGTTGGTGTGATTGCGCACACGCCGGAAGGATTTCAGTATTTGCGCGAGGCTTTGTCGGCCCGGCGCGTGGGAAAGTTTTTCAAACCGCTCGGCCTCGGCAAGGTTGTGCGTCATGAGTTGCCGAATCTGGACGCGTTCAATTTTATTCTGCCCGGCGTTCTGGCCGGTGGCGCGAGCCGCTCGTTGAGAATCGACGCGCAGGGCAAAGCCCTGGGCCAGGCCCTCCTGGAGATGGAACTGGAGATTTCGGAAAAAGTTCTGGCACGTTGCAAACCCCGGAAAAAAAATCGATCATGAATTCACCATTAGTCTCAACGCAGCAACCGGGGGCCGGAATCACCGTCGTGACCTTGAACCGTCCCGCCAAGCGCAACGCGCTTAACGCCGCCCTGATGGAAGCGTGCGCGATCACATTCGAATCCCTCGCCGGGGATCGCACCCAGCGCGTAATTATTTTGCGCGGCGAAGGGCCGGTGTTCTGCGCGGGGCTGGAC
>PLJQ01000273.1 GCA_003140275.1 Limisphaerales bacterium | reverse complement strand
GGCAGTGTCAGGATGCGCCCTTGGCGCAGCGACCGACACTACCGGCTTTGACACGTCGCACTGGATTTTCTAGGCTCCACGGACGCCGAACAATATCATTGCGAAGAAACCATTTCCGCTCCGATGTTGAAATTATTCTAATATTTGCATGAACCGCTCTCTCTGGACAAAAGCGCTATTTGCAAATCTCGCGCCTGAGTGGCCGTGTTCGGATTGTGGTAAGGGAACACTTACTCTCATTCCTGATTCTCTTCATAAAGTAGAGACAATCCAATCCAAGCTTGCGCGCCAGCATGACGATTGGGAACCAGATTGGATTATTTATACCTTCACAGCCTGGCTAAGATGTAGCCGTCTTGATTGTGGTCAAGAAGTTGCATTAGTTGGAAAAGGATCACCAGAGATCTTTGAGTCATGGGATGAGGAAGGAAATTGCACACAAGACTGGCGTAACGAGTTCAAACCACTCTTTTGCTGGCCGATGCCTGACATTTTCGAGTTGCCCGAGCAATGTCCTAAAAAGGTTAAGGCAGAGTTGCGCGCTGCATTCCGTCTGTTGTGGTCAGACCAGGCCGCTTCAGCAGGTCGTGTTCGTGTTTCGTTGGAGCGTTTGATGGATCACTATGTTGTTCCAAAACGTCGTAAAGGACAAAATGGTAAATACTACTCTCTAAAGTTTCACGACCGCATCGATACATTCTCTCGAAAAAACTCCGGTGCGGGAGACAAACTCATGGCTCTCAAATGGCTCGGCAATACCGCAAGCCACCAAGGTGATGTAACTCGCGATGATATTTTGAATGGCTTCGAAATACTTGAATATCTTTTGGCCGAGCTTTTTGAACAGCGTGCGGTTCGTGTCGAGGAATTGACCAGACAACTTACGAAGAAACATGCACCCCGTCGAAAGAAACGCAAATAACAGCTTGAGAACAAACAGCATTTGCAAATGAGTGGGCCAGACTATTTTCATCAACTTCAGCAACGGATAAAGGCCCATCCTGGGAAAGTCGTTTTTGATGCACTGAGGGTTTACGAAATGTCGAAATTTATTCTTGATGGCAACAGCATGCAGCTCCGTCAATTGATGTGTGTTTTAGAGGATTCAGAACAGTCTGCAAAGATTTTGGGTGTTGATCGCCGGTCACAGCTCCAATGGCTTTTTGGAGATGTGAATCGGCATATTCACAATTTTCTAACTTCGATTACGACGCTGGTTGATCACACGCAAAATCTAATGAGGGAGGATTTTATTAAACCAGAGCATCGTCAAGAATATCAGCTTAAAGTCAAAAATGTCTTTGCAACTGATCCTCTCGCTCAGTTCCTGCAAGATTTTCGTAATTATATGACTCATTACGCAGTTCCCCAAATAGGTCTCGAAAAACGATTTGGTTCAACCGAGACAGATGCCGAACCTGGAAAAGTGTATATTGACCTCGATCACCTGGAAACCACGTTTCATTGGTCTTCTCCCAGCCGGAGGTTCATCGAAGCGAATAGCCCAAAAATCCGAATGCTTACCCTTGTTGATGACTATGGATTAAAGTTAAAAAACTTTTATGATGAGTTAATGTCTACATTTCAAAGTCACCTGGGACGCGAGTTACACGAAGTGCGTTCAATGATGCAAGAATCGAACGATCTCTGGGAAAAAATGATAGGCGTGAAACACGGTTAGTAAGTGCTTGCGTCCTCCCGCATGGAGAACCAGGACTGCCATCAACCTCCAGCTCGCCCGCGTAGGCGATTGTAAATTATTTTTTCGCAACTTGCCGCAGCGGACTGCGGCAAGTATAAATCCGGCCAAGCATGAGCAGCGACACCGATCCACTTTTCAAACCCGGCCCGAAGGAACGCCGTTTCCTTGACGCGCTCCGCGATTTATTCGTCGGCGTGAAGGTGGATGGGCAATCCGGTTAGCTTCCCACCAGTTTGGTCGGACATGGCGCCGCTCATAATACCAATCAGCAGAACGGGCGGCCTATAACTCTCACCGAGGACGAGCGTTCCTGTTGGCCGCTCTGCAAAAACAGGAGAGCCACTGTATCCTTGTGCTAGGGCCTGATCCAAAAGGATGAACTTCATATCGGGGCGCACAGACGGGTCGTTGATGGTTGTGATCCAACTCGAAATTTGTAACTGCTTCGCGAATGGACTCATTGTTTGGGTGACTCCCAGCCCAAGAGGAAAGGTATGATCGGTTAACGAGGCAAGCCGAATGCTGGTAAATCCTTTTGTCAACCGGTGACATTTACATCGAATGCTGATCCTACAAATGTTCCTTTAACAGCTGAAAATTAACGCTATACTTCTTAGAGACTCGGAGTTGTTGTTTTCCATTTTTTGTCTATCTTTCGGCCAATGAATCTTGCGGACAAACTTTGCTGCCTGGGATTTATCCAGTGACGTTATCACCATGGACTGGTTTTGATCCAAGTTGAAACTTCACGAGCTGATTATTCGTTTCTTCAGTTCGCTCGCGCGCTATTCCATCCATCAGCCGCGGCGCGTGCTGGTCATCGCCATTTTGGTGATTCTGGCCGCCGCGCCAGGAATCTCGCGGTTGAAACTACGCACCGACGGCCACGCCCTCGTTTCTCAAAGCGCGCCCGAAGTCCTCTACGACAAATCCATTCGCGACCAATTCGGCATTGAGGACCAGATGGTCGTGCTGATTAGTTCCAACCATGCCGATGGCATTTTCAATCCTGCAACATTGCAACTGGTGCGTGACTTGACGGCGGAGCTCGTGCGGCTGCCGGGGATTAACCCGTCGAACGTGATGAGCTTGGCCACGGAACCAAGCTTCCGTCTCCGCCCGAACACGCTCGTCCAGCAGAGGTTGCTCGAACCGCCACTTACAACGAAAACGGAACTGGACCAGTTGCGTGAAGACTTGTGCCGCATCGAACTTTACACCGGCACGCTGGTCTCGAGCGATGGTAAATCCACCGTCATTCTCCTCGGCGTGCCCGCCGCCGGTGATCGGACCCAGCTCTACGAGAAAGTCCTGAACATCATCGCTGCGAAACAGTTGTCGCCGGAAGAAATCTCGGTGACCGGCGCGACCGTGGCCGAGTCGCTGCTGGGCATCCACATCCTCGAAGACCTCGGTGTGCCCAAAGCTCTGCTGGGCACCAGCACGCGCTCCCGTGCGGAGGAAGCAAAATGGAAAGCGCCGTCCAGCTTCTACGAATTCCGTCTGCTCATTGCGCGGCGAATCGGACTCGTCCCCGTGACGGCGTTGGTGATGATGCTCATATTTTATCTCAGCTTCCGCAACGTATTGGCCATGCTCCTGCCGTTGCCGGGTTTCGCGGCGGCAATCCTGTTTGTCTTTGGCCTGATGGGCTGGTGCGGGGTGCCGATCTACCTCACCACCGCAGTGATGCCGGTGCTGCTCACCGCGATTTGTGTCACCAATGACATTTATGTCTTCAACCGTTATTTCAACCTGCTTCGCGAACAGCGTCACGTCAGCCACGTCGAACTGGTTCGCGAGACTTTTGACACCATGGTTCCTCCCGTGACCAGCACCTCGCTGACTTCCAGCATCGGTTTCCTATCGTTTGGGCTTTCACCGTTGGGACCCGTCCAGGCGTTTGGCATTTTCACCGGCATCGGCGTGTTGTTTGGTTTGTTGTTCTCACTGACCGTGCTGCCCGCGATGCTGGCGCTGATTAATCCCGCGTGGCTGCTTTCACGTCCGCGAAGGGAAGGACAGACAGATCCTTCGGCGCTCGCAGCCTGGTTTGTCCGTTTGGGGCCGGGAGTGGTGCGCTGGCGTTGGTGGGTGGCCGGCCTTGCTCTGCTCGTCACCGCGCTCACACCACTGGGCCTGCGCCGATTAGCCGTGCAAGATAGCTGGACCAGCGCGTTTGATCCGGACAGCGAATTCCGCCACGCCACGCAGTTGGTCAATGAGCAATTCTACGGTATGCATCTGCTGTTCGTTTGCTTTGACGCGCCCGAAGTGCTCAAGGGCGAGATCCCGGCTTCCGCTGTCACCCTCGGACGCATCGTTTTGCCGGGAGAACTTGTGGCCGACCCGGCCTTGCTGCCGGGAAGCTCCATCTCGATTTTCCCCGCCGAAGAGCTGCCGCGTGCCAGCCCCACGGATGCGCCGCGCGCCGTCTGGCATACCCATATCGAGACGGCGGTGCGATTTGGAACCAATATCACCACGCACACGCCCCGCGAAGCAGCGGACGCGGCCGTCTGCCAATTATTGTCGCGGGCCTTGAGGCTGCGGTTCGAGGTCGCTGGCCAGTCTCACCTCAAGCCGGAAATCATCCGCACCATCGGCGACCTCGAAACGTTCATCCGCGAGCATCGTCAATGCGCCGTGGGCGGAGTCCTCGGTCCTGCCGATTACCTGGTGACGACCCGGTTTATGGTCCGTCCCAACGACCCGGACGCGCGGGTTCTGCCCGGCGGCGCGAACGAAACCAAACTCCTCTGGGACTTCTACCGGATTGCCCTCGGCGAGCATCGCCTGCGCCAGGTTGTGGACGCTGATTACTCCCGGTCGCTGATTACGGTTTTTCTCAAAGATGCCAACTTTGTTGATACGGCCCGGCTCATGGCTGACCTCCGGGCTTATGAACACGAGCACCTTGCGCCGAAAGGCATCAAGCTGGGCTTTGCCGGTGACGTGGCCGTGAGCCAATCGTTGATCCAAGGCATCGTCACCACCCAACTGCAATCGCTGTTCTGGTCGCTGGTGGGCATTTACGTGGTGACGGCGATGTTCGGAGGTTCGTTGCGTTGGGGAGTTTATTGTTTGCTGCCCAGCCTGCTGGCGGTGCTGATTAAATTTGCAGTGATGGGCTGGCTGGGGATTCCGTTGGGCGTGGCGACCTCGATGTTTGCGGCCATGACGCTGGGCATTGGCGTGAACTGCGCAATCCATTTGTTGGAGGGGTACCGCCAGGCACGGGCCACCGGAGCATCGCACCCGGGGGCGTTAAGCCGGTCTCTGGGGTTGACCGGGCCGCCGGCGCTGATCAACACCGTCGCCGTCTCGCTGGGTTTCGGTGTGCTCATGCTCTCGCAGGTGCCGGCCAATGCGCGACTCGGCTTTCTGTTGGTGGTGGGCCTGGTGAACTGTTTTATCGTGTCGCTGCTGCTTCTGCCGGTCTTGCTGCACTGGTGGCCGCTGAAGGATGCTCGCGAATCCAAAACCATCACGTCCACAAACTGATTCGCATCCTGGTCAAAAAGAAGACCGGGCTGCAGCCCGGTCTTGCCGTTATCCGTCCGGTTGGCGCGCGAGTCCGGCTTATTGCCGCAACCGGAAATACTGTTGCTGCTCCGTGGGGACAGTGGTGTAAGGCCCGATCGTGACTGGCCCGGTCACATCTGTCACATCAGTGTAAGGCCCCACCACATCCGTTGCGCTTTGAAGTGTGAACTCGTTTTGCCAGTTCAAAACAATGTTGGGGCCGGCGTGGCTGATGAAGATTGAACTCGGCGCTGCCGGTGGTGCGCCGGCCTGCACGCGAATGGAACGTTCCGCAGGAATCCAGGTCTGCCCGTCGTCATAGCTCGCTTCGAGGAATACATCGAAGAAGCTGCTGATGCGGTGGCCGCGCGGGTCCGGCCCGATGGTATGCCGGCCGAGCGATTGCAGGGTCGGGCTTTCACGCAGCCTGAACGTGTACGGGGCGAAGCCTTGGAAATCGAGTTGGAGCATTTCCGTGTCATAGACGGTCGTGCTGCCGGCGGGGCTGTTGCTGTTGCTGATCAATACTTGCATGGAGACGCTGGCCTGCTGCTCAGTTAAAAAGTTCACACCGTCATCGGAGACCTGCAGGTTCAGCAGCGCGGTGTCATTGGTGTAAGTCGCCGAATCATTCACCGCCGGCGGCGCGATGGGGTTGGTAAGGTTGACCAGACTGAGATCGCGGACCCAAAGAAAGGGACTGAAACTCACGGTGTCATCAAGGTCATTAGTCGCGCCCCCGTCCACCACCGTGTTCACCACTGAAACGTATCCCGAATCAGGCGTCGGGAATAGCGTGCCTGGGCGCAGCCACGGGATGGGCATCTGCGGCGCTGGCGATCCAATCGGTCCCAATGTTTGATCCAGGACGGTCGCCGCTTCGGCGCATGTGTTGCTTTTGCCGCCCGTCGGAAACACGCCGTGGCCGGCCAGCACCACGTAGCCAATCACATCATCGGCGTTCCAATAGGGCGGGTTGGCGAATTTGAACCGCAAGGGCACCGCAGTGGTCTGGCCGTGGATGTAAACCGCCGTCGGTGGCAGCGAAGTCACGTCCGGGTTTACGATAATGAGAGGATTATTCGCATCGTTGTAGAGGATTGCCCCGCCCAAGGGATCGTAACCTGAGTGGACCGGATTCGATACCGGTGGAAAATCATTTATGGAATTATTCCCAGGCACTGGCGGCAGATTCACTTCCACAAAAATGTCGAAAAAACTTTGCGCCGGAAAATCGCTGGCAGCGCCATTGGTAATTTGCTGCACCAGGCCGATGCTCCTGCGGTTATGCGGTAGGCTTGGGATTTGATCCGGCCCGGCAAAAACCATTTTCACCGTGCTGGACACCGTCGGCACGCGTGGATCGGGCGCACATTGCAGAACGCTGCTGCTGGCCGTCAGGGCAAAGCTCTCAATCTCCGTCATGATCTCATCAATACCGTTTGGCGCGGTTGCAAACGCAGCCGGTATGTTCGCGTATTCAGGGGAATAGCTGTTGATGGAATCAGGAAAAGCCGGCGCGTGCGCAGCGGTTCCCACAACAACGCCGCCGGGAGTGGTGGGAGGGAAGTATGGATTGCCGGGAATGTTGCGAACATGGTTGCTGCTGACTGCGATGGTCGTCGAACTGAAATCATACATCGTCGGGCTGGTCAGCACCCCGCTGCCCGGGCTGTAGCCGGGATAGTAGTAGGTCGGGCTGGGTGCGAACAAAAAGGTAAAGGCTGGATCGACAGTCAACTGGAACACGCCGATGCTAAACGACGGCTCATCACCGGCCACGGTCGGGAAACCGGTCCCGGCTGCGGTGCGCTGGACTCCCCAGCCGGTGCTGAGCAGCATCGCGCCCGCCAAAAGCAGCGTGGAAAAAACAGAGCCGGAATTAACTCTTATTCCAGATGAATTATAGATTTTGATTTGCATACAAGCAAACACTAACGAATTCTTCACGACCGCTGCTTCTCCGGGATTGCGAACTTTAACGGGGCAACCTGCGGTCGGGAGTGATTCCAGTAGCCGAGGTTTGCGCTTCGCACCCATCGCTTTGTTGCCCGGTCTGCGCTGGCACGCGACCCATCGGAAAAAGCAGTGCGCTTGATTCAGCGCGCCGTTCAGAGCAGCATTTTTTTCAACCGCATAATTCCGTACCACTTCATTGATTCGGGTCTTCCGTGTTAAGCGCTCGATGGAAGGGATGAGGCGCGGACGCTGGATCGTTTACCGTAATGGTCAGTGGAGCCAAATAGGAGTTACAAAAAGAAGACCGGGCCGCAGCCCGGTCTTGGTAATCTGTCTGGTTGGCGCACGCGCCGGCTATTGCCGCAACCGGAAATACATTTGCTGCCCCGTAGGGGCAACGCCGTAAGGCCCGGTAGTGACTGGCCCTGGCACAACATCCGCGTAGGGTCCGGTGACATCCGTTGCGCTCTGGAGGGTAAAGCTGCCCAGCCAGTCCAAAATGACGTCGGTGCCATTCTGGCGGACAAAGATTGAGTTGGGTGCTGCCGGGGGTGCGCTGGCCTGCACACGTATGGAGCGGTTCGCAGGCACAAACGGGCCGTCGTTAAAACTCAGTTCGAGGAACACATCGAAAAAACTGCTGATGCGGTAGCCACGCGGATCAGACCGGACCGTATGCCGGCCGAGCGATTGCTTGGTCGGGCTTTCGCGTAGCATGTACGATCCGATCGGGCCACTGCCGTTGATCAGGAGTTCAATCATTTCCGTGGAATAGTTGCTGGTTGTGCTGCCAGCGGCAGTGTCGTTGTTGATTTTCACTGAAAACGGGCCGCTACCCGTGTCGGGGGACCAATTCTGCCCATCAAAGGAGAGATCACAAGCCGCCGGAATGAACGCATTATAAGTTCCTGGAGTACCCGTCGGCGGCAGTGCGACGGGGTTGGGAAAAGCGCCGAGGCTTAAATTGCGCAGGTAGTAGGTGGGCACGCCAGACTGCGCGAATGTCACAACGTCAATGCTGGTCCCGTCAGAATTCGTGCCCGGCACCGAATCGTAAGTCGAGCCGGGCGAGGGATACGTATTGGTCGGGCGCAACCATTCAACGGGCATTTCCGACGCCGAAGTGCTGATCGGTCCCAGCGCGGCGTCCAGAAGCTGGTTTACCGCCGAGGTGTCGTTGCAGTCGTTGGTAATCGTGCCGTGGCCCGCCAGCACCAGATAGCCGAAGATATCACCGGCGCTCCAATAGGGCGGATGGCTGACCTTGAACTTCAACGGCACCGCCGGAGTCTCGCCGTGAATGTAAACCACCGTCGGCGGGAACCCGAGCAGGCCCAGGTTCGTGATGATCAGCGGTGAGTCGTTGTAGAGGACCGCCCCGGTTGCCGGGAACGCCACGCCGGACTCCGTCGTGGGTAGCGGCGGCAGATTCACTTCCACGAAAATGTCAAAAAAGCTATGCGCCGGAAAATCCGGGGCCCCATTAGGCTGCACCATGCCAAGGCTTCTTGACGTCACGCCTTGGTCGGGTCCCGCCTTGACCATCGGCCAGTTGAGCGGCACGGACGGTATGCGCGGATCCGGAGGACAGTGTTGACCAGCGATACCGCCACCGACACTTAGCAGCAGAAAGCTCCGAATTTCTGTCAGGACCTCGTCGGTGCCCGCCGGCGCGCCGGCCCACAGAGCGGGAATGGCCGGATAATCCCCGTACCCAAAAATGATGTCCCACGAGCCGGCGCCCAAGGGGACGGGGAAGAGATAAGGGCGAGTATGCGGTGCGCTGCGGCCGATCGTCGTCGCGTTATCAATACACAGTGGGCTGGTCAGTTTCCCGTCCAAGGGGTGGTAGCCGGTATAGGCAACCAGCGCTCCGGCGGGATTCATCAGTGGCCGAAACGCCGGGTCCACCGTGATCCGGAATACGCCCATGCTGAACGTCGAGTCATCGCCTTGGGGCGGGAATGGTTGCGCTACGCTGCGCTCGCCGCCGCCGAGCAGCGCCGCGCACACCATAAGTAGCGTGGAAAAAACAGCGCCGAAACGAAATTTTAATGCCAGTGAGCCTTGGGTTTTGTTTTTCATACGAGCCAACGTTAACATAGTCTCCGCAACGCCTGCTTCTCCGCGATTGCGAACTTTCAACGGGCATCAACCCCGGAGAGGAGGCAGAGCCGGGAGCGCCAGAACGATGGGCGGATCGGTCGGACGCAGCGGACGCAAACGAAGCCGGGGTTTAATGGGCTTGCCAATCTCGTTGTCTTGGACCCGCAGACTGGCGACGAGACTGACGGGAATGTCGGAAACCATGTCTGTTAAACTGGCGGCGAACGGGATCAAGACCGCCATCAAATGGAACTCCGGAATCGTTGGCCGCTCGATGCGAAAAATCCCGTGCTTTACCATCACGGTGCCGGAATAGGGAACGCCTTGCGGCACGCCTTTGGTGAAGGCGCCGACAAAAGTGAATCCGCGCGGCCTGGCCGGTCCTTCCACCTCGCCCTCAAGCAGCGGCCCGGAAATCTTTCGGCGCGCGGCCAGATAACGCCAGATTGCGGTGGCGAATTGTTTTGCCGTGAGCCGTTTGGGCATCGTCCGGAATTCCTGCGGCGAAACTCCCACCAGGCTGCTGAAGGTTTTGGAGAAGGTGCCCAGGGAAGAGTATCCAACTTTCATGCAAACCTCCGTGATGGATGATTCCGAGCTCAAAAGAAGTTTCTTCGCCTGCTGCATCCGCAGGCACGCCAGAAAGTGATGCGGCGTGATGCCGGTGAGCTCATCAAAGACGCGAACGAGATGGAATTTGCTGATCGCAGCAATCCGCGAGATCGCGTCCAGATCCAGCGGCTCGGGCAGATGCTCCTTCATATGGCGGATGGCCCGCTCGACGGACGTCTGGTAAGCCTCGATCGTGTCGGTGCGATGTGTTGACGTGGGGGAAACCGTCTTCATCCCGTCGGTTATTCGGAATACGCCGCCAGGGCTTTGCGCAGGGACGGTGGCACGGGCGCGGGCGAAACCCGTTCCCCTTCGCGCCTCATGCAAGCGACCTGCTGTTCGCCGCGCGCCACCAGTTCCTCGCCGCTGTCCTTGCGTCGCCAATACTCGAAAGCAAGCGTAATGCGGTTCTGGACAAAATCGGCCAGGCGCATGCGGATAATGACCTCGTCGAAGGCCATCAGTTCAACGTAGTATTCGCAGGAGCAGCTCACAGTGGCCAGGTTCAGGCCGCGGTTTAACTCATCAATTACGTCCGGCGCATGGTCGCGCAGAAACAACTCGCGGCATCTTCCCTGCCAGCTTACATAGTGCGTGTAATAGACATTGCCCACCAAGTTGGTTTCCTCGAAACTGACAACGTGCCGATATTCGTAGTGGCGCATTGTTTGCCTATGCTCACGCCGTTGCCTCGGCGAACGCGGGTAATTTTTCAGTTGCGCGGACGGAGCGGACACCCACCGCCACGGCCAGCGGGCTTGTGACACCACGGACTGAGGTAATGCAGGTGGCGATCAATAGCGCGCCCGAGCGGAACAGTACCCAGCCATCTGCGGTGGCCGACTCCAGCACGAGTGGCGACTGCGACGTCAGTCCGACTTTCTTCATACACTCCACAACAGCCCACAATCGCGTCGCTGCAAAGTCTGCCCCCTCGGACTGATCCCGGGCGATGCGCTCGGCCAGTGTGAATCGTTCCGCGCCCAAAAGGTCGCGCCATGCGGAATCGGTCCGGGTGGCGACCGTTTCCAGATCACACGCCACGCCACCGCTGCCCGCCACCGCCAGGGTGTAACCTTGCGCATGAGACGCCGAAACACCCTCTCCTTCGACAGTCACCGGTTTTCCGTCCGCCCGCCTCCAGATTCGTTCCGCCTTCCCCAACGCCTGTTGGATGGCTGCGTCACTGTTGGCTGCGCGTGCTTCCTTCCGGTCGCGTTCGAGCGCCACACTCACCGCGGAGTGGGCCACCAACTCTTCCAGCCGCCGCTCCAAGTAAGGCGACAGCAGCGCATCCGGCCAGGCCTCGTGCGTCGCGATTATTTCCACCGCCCGCAGCCGCAGTCCATTCCAACGCTCGATGACTGCATCGTGGGCGTCCGTGATCTCCACGTCGTAAATAAAATTGTTGCCATCGCGCTCCCGTTCACGCGCCCGGACGAACCGCGCCCCCGAGTCACTTCGTCGGATGATCAACTCATCCATACCCGTGGGCAGGATGCGCTGGTGTGGAATGCAGGCCTGAATGGCGTGCAATGCCGCGTCGCGCGCCCCGGGATTGCCCAGAACAAAATCCGCCGGCAGATAAGGTCCGAACCATTGCGCGCCATCATCCGGCGTGATTTCGGCGACGCACGCTTTCGCCTTGAGCAGCCGGTAACCACGCAACCGGCAAAACCGTCCCTGATGAAAAAGAATCTGGCCGTACAAATCCTTGTGCGGCTCCAAGGCCAGATGGTCCGAACCGGATGACGCAAGCAACAATCGCGACGTGCCGCTCTCGGCAGTCCCAAACCTGCAGAGCGCGCGAAAGTGATCCACATGATAATCGCTTTCCTCAGAACGCAGACAAACCTCGACCAGGTTCGCCCCGCGCCGCAACGCCGCGAGCTGGATGGTCGTCGGACTTTTATCGGACACCGCCACGGGCCGCGTGAACTGAACCTGCTCGAAACTCGGCGGCACGGTTGAACCGGCGAGTGCCATTGCCACCTGCGCCATCGCTTCCAAACCCAGCACCGCGGGAAAGAGCCTCTGTTTCTGCATGATGTGGTCGTTCAGATACGGATCCGCCTCCACGGACAACTCGGCGTCCACGATCAGTTCGACGCCGGGATAATAAACGCGCTTCCGTTCGAGAAAGCGACGCAGCGGCAATTCCGGCGCCGTGAACTTGAGCGACGACGACTCGCCGAACCGACCCGCAACCACCAGCGCGACCGAAGTCGGCGGACGACGCAGCGTCGCCAGCAGAATCCGCACACCTTCATCCGGCGGAATCGGCATGATGCCCTGCTGCATCAGCGACTCGACGCGACCCAGACGTTCGCCCATGCCGACGCCGGACCAGACCGACCATTCGAGCGCGAGACAGCGACATTGGGGATGCTCCGCCTGAAACTGCTCCGTGAACGCCGTCATCCACTCATTGGCCGTGGCGTAATCGGCTTCACCGCGAAATCCCGCGCGAGCGATGATCGAACCGAAAGTGATAAAGAGCCGCAACCGATCCGCGTCAATCGCGGCCAGCACGTTACGCGCGCCTTGGGTTTTGGGCGACATCGTGCGCCGGAACGCCGCCTCGTCCAGCGCGCCGATCAACTGCGGCGTGTTCGTGCCCGCGCCGTGCAGCAGCGCCGTCACCGGGCCAAGTTTTTTTTCCGCCTCCGCGACTGCCCTGCGGACGGCCCCATCGTCCGTCACGTCTGCGCGCACGTAGCAGCAACTCACACCCGCCGCCGTGATGCGCGCGAGGTTCTCCGCCAACTGCCGGTCCGCCGCCGGATCAGACCGGCCCATCAGCGCCAGCCGCGCGCCCGTCTCACGGCCCAATGCCAGCGCGCACTCCGCTGCAATGCCTTTTCCGCCGCCGGTCACGAGCAACACGTCGCCCGATCCGATTGGAAATCCGCCGTTCCTTTCGCACTCGGAATCGCGGATGCGCTCCTGCGGTCGCCACTTCAACCTCGGCTCGCGGCGATGTCCTTCCACGTCGTAATGCGCCTCAGTGTAGCCGGCCGCGGACATCGCTTCGCAAAAAATCCATTCCACAGCGTGGGGCTGCGCGGGTGGCACGTTCACGACGCACGTTGTCAGACCGGGCGTTTCCAAATGCAACGTCCGCGCGAAACCGGCGCCACCCCAACCGTGCTGAACCAACACGAAGCGCGCCGGCTCTTTCACCGCCGCCGTCGCCCGCGCCGCATTCAGCATCAGTCCGATGACTTCTTCCGTCGGGTTTTCCGGCAGGCAAAGCAACACGCCGCCGCCGGCTTGGGCCAGCTTTTCGCGCAACGGCGCGGCGAGCGGGTGCCCGGGCGGCGAAAAAATCTGCCAGCCGGCAATAGCGGAGCGCGAACCGTCCAAGGTTGCAGCGCCATTATTTGCCCCAGTCGGTTTGGAATCCTCGCAGTGGTTAACGAATTCGTGAGGGCTGCGAGCAGGGACGACTTGCGCTTCGATTGCGGTTGCACGCACCGGTCGCTTCGCTTCCACCAACTCCATCGTGAAGGTCTCGATCCACACATCCACGCCCGGCGGCTGGCGTTTCTTGTCGGTGGATCGCGCTGTGCCGCCCGTTTGTTTCAACTCCTCCAGGGCACAAGCCATTTCCGCGACGCTGGCGTTGGCGAAATTTGTCAACCCGACCATGCGCGGCAGGCCGAGTCGTCGGGCCGCCTCGGAAACCAGTTGGCCGACCGTGATCGAATTGAGGTGCAGGTCGCGCAACATACGGCTGTCAACCTGCACCGCCGCTAGCGGTAGTTCCGCGCGTTCGGCGACGAGTTGACGGATCAAATCAATGGGGCGGATCGGAACGCTGGTGTCCGACCCGGCGCGCTGGGTGGTATTGCCTGGTTCGTGCCCGCCCGGAGTTTGAAGCACAACTGTCACGGTCTTCGTGGCCGCGACTTGCAGGAAAGGTTTCGAAGTATCCGCGCGTCTAGTCGCGGACGGAGTGCTGCGGCCCGGAACGCCGGATTTCGCTTCTTCGGCGACCTGCGGCGTAACCGGCGCCAACTCGCACGGGTTCACAAAGAACTTCGGTTTCCGGTCCAACGCGAATGGCCGGGTGAACCGGTCTTCAAACAATCTCGCGTGTCGCACGGGCGCGCCCAAGGCAAAAGCCGCGCCCAGTGTTTGCTGCAGGCCCTGCAACGACGGCCCGCCCGCATCAAGCGAAACGACCGGCACATCCGTCGTGTCTCGCACAAGATTGCTGAGCACCAACCCGGGACCAACCTCGATCAGCAAATCAACCCCGCTAATCGAGCGAGCAGGTGGCTGGTCAGTGGCTCCGGCGGCGCGGTCCACGCCCAACAGAGCGGCCAGCGCACTGTCGAACCGCACAGGCGACGTCACTTGGCGGCACAACAACGTACGCGGGTCTTCATCGTTCTCGAGTGGCGCGCCGGTGATCGTGGAGATTACGTGGTGCTTCAACTGGCCGAAAGTTTCCCGCGCGAGTTGTTCGGCCAGCACCGGCACGGCAGCGGCAACCAGTGGCGTGTGGAACGCGTGCGACACCGGCAACAGAGTCGTATCAAAGCCGGCAGCCTCGGCCCACTGGGTCAAGCGGTTGATGGCGGACGCTTCCCCGGCGACAACCGTCTGGCGCGGCGAATTGAAGCCGACCACCGCGAGCGGTTCGGCGTTCAGCAGTGCCTGTACTTTTTGCCACGGTGCCGCAATCGCGAGCATCGCGCCCGTTGGGCTGGCGAGTTCAGCCATTGCCTCCCCGCGCGCCCGTGCGATGCGCAGCAGTGTCTCCTCATCCATCGCGCCAGCCCAGTGCAGCGAGGTGATTTCGCCAAGGCTGTGTCCGATGGCCGCAGTGGCCGTCAACCCGAATTCATCCATCACCTTCAGGCCCGCCAGCGACGCCGTGACCACGGCGGGCTGCATCAGGCGCGTCGAAACCGGGTCGCCATCCACTGGCAACGCGGCCCGCGCATACAACTCGCGAACGGACTCGAAGCGCCGACGCCAGACCCCGCCGTCCAGATGCGTCGGCGACCCCTGGCCGGGAAACAGGAAGGCAATGCGCGGCGACGTTCGGCCCGAACCGAGAAAAATGCCGGCCGAAAAATGCGATCGTGATTCGACGCCGAGGAGCAGCCATGTCTTGAGTGTCTGCAATCGCTCGACGAGTTCCTCTGGTCTGGAGGCGACGATGGCCGCGCGCACCGGCTTCGCTTCGAGCGAGCGTTGCAGTTGCGCCGCCAGGTCCATCAGCTCCGAGCGCGAGATGCCGGCGGCGACGGGCAACAGTTGGTCCGCCTGCTGCATCAGGTCATGCGCGCTCTCCGCGCAAAGGAGAAACAGTTCGGCATCCTGGTGTGAGCGGGCCAGGGAGCGCTCGTAGGGACTGAATGCGATGCGGCGTTCTGCGACGACGCTTTCGAGCACGACATGCGCATTGATGCCGCCGAAACCCATCGCGCTGACGCTCGCGCGGAGCGGGCGGTCTTTGGGCCAGAGTCCAGCTTCGCTCAACACACGCAATGCTGGCACGGGATCGCCCAGTAACTGATGCGGTTGTTCGCAACCGGTCGTTGGTGGCAGCACTTGCGTGTGGACGGCCATCGTAGCCTTGATCAGACCTGCGATGCCTGCCGCGGCCTTGGTGTGGCCGATGTTTGACTTGATCGAACCGAGGGCGGCGGGTGCTGATGCCAGTTTCGCCTCGCGGCGGACGCGGGTCAGCACTTCGAGTTCCGTCGCGTCTCCGACGGCCGTGCCAGTGCCATGGCCTTCACAATACGTGACGGTATCCATGCTGAAGCCCGCGCGGCGGTACGCGCGGCGCAATGCTTCGATCTGGCCGTCGGTTTCAGGTCGGGTAATGCCGCCGCTGCCGTCCGAAGAAATGCCCCAGCCACGAATGACCGCATACACGCGGCGACCCTGCGCCAGCGCGTCCCCGTGCCGCATGAGCGTCACAAATCCGCAACCCTCGCCCGGCCAGAATCCAGTGGAGCGCTGATCAAACACCCGCATTTCGTCGGACGCCAGCGCGCCGGTCTTGGCGAAACCCACGATTTCGAACGGGTCGAGGCTAAGATCAACTCCCCCGGCCAGGACAACGTCGAGATCGCCCGTGGCCAGCGCGGAGCAAGCGTTGGCCACCGCGAGCAGGGATGAGGCACACGCGCCATCCAGCGTGTAACCGCCGCCTTTAAGGTCGAACTGATTGCAGATACGTCCGGCGATAGTGTTCGAGAGGCTGCCGGCCAGCGTTTCTTCGCCAACCGCTGGGAAAGGCGATTTGTAGTCCGCTTCGAGACCGACGAGGAAACTCTGGCGTCGCTCCGGCGACCAGCCTTGTTTCACAAGTGCGGCGTCGAGCACGCGCCGCGCGTACGGCCAGCGCAGGCGCAGGATGTTGGCCCGCGCGAATTCGCCGGTCAGGGTGTTGCCTAGCAACACGCCGGTGGATTCGCGCGGCAGTCCGTTCCCATCCGGAAAACCAGCGTCGGCCAGCGCCCTGGACGCCACGTCGAGCGCGAGCCAGTGCGCCAGGTCAGCCGAACGGAACGTACCGCCCGCGACGCGAAACGCGACGCGGTCGAATTCATAGCCCTCGATCACCGCGGCTTGAACGGCGTAGGTGCGATCGGGCGCGTCCCGGTCGCTTGAAAAATAATCTTCGCCCCGAAGCCGCTCCGGCGGGAGGCGGCGAAAGGCCCGGCGTTGGGCGAGCACATTTTCCCAGAGTTCACCCGGCGAGCGCGCGTCGGGATAGACGCACGCCATGCCGACGATGGCGATGGCATTCATGGTCGTTGAATTGTTAAAACATATTACAGATAATTTTTCCAAATCAGAATTTGTATTGCACTTTCAACGAGACCAACAAATGGTTAAAATCGCGATAGGAAGCCTCATATTGCGGGGCAAGATTATTCAGAAGATTCTCGCCCAAATCGTAACTGCAGGCCAGGCCGGCGTTCAAACGGGGGGTGAAGGCATAGTTCACACCCGCTGAAACTGTATATTGTATGTCGTCGCGCAGGCTGGGAGCCGTTCCCGCCATGTCGTTGCCGCTGCTGAAGTCGGCCTCTTGAACCCTGCCGCCCAAGTCCAATCCCAATTGCCTTGTCGCATTCCAATGGTAGGCCAGGGCGAAGGTGCTGTCGAAAAACGGAACGATGCCGGTGCTGGCAACCCATTCCCATTGTTTGTAGTCGAACGTCAGCGTCTGGTTGGGCGTCAGGGTCGCAGTCAGGACCGCTTCGGCGTAGTATTTGACCGGATGGGAATCATTGACCGGGGCCATGGAGTTGTAATCGCGGAAATCCGGTCCGGTAACCAGCCTGGCATTCAGCCAGCTCCACGGGTTGCCCTCCAAGCCGACCAGCACACGCTGGTAGTCGCTGGATGAATAATGTCTGTCACTGGTAATCGTCGAGGGAAATTGCTGCTGGTATTGCTGGCCGTAGCGGTAGCCCAGCGTGACCGCCAGACCGGGCATAACCTGGTAGCCCAAATCCGCGCCGCCATTCACATCGTAGCGATCCGGCCAGTTTTGATACCCAAGGTAGGGAGCGACCCCGGCGTTGTGCCAGTCGGTTTTGAGATCGTAATAAAGCAATGAAGCCACCGGCCTGACAAAAATTTTGTCCCAACCATACTGAAGCGAGACGGCGGAACGATCCTGGATTTGATTCCGCCGTTCACGCGGCGGCGCGAAGGCATAGAAGTTGCGGTATCTATCTCTTTGATCGGTGGTCTGGTTGAGGGCGTAACGCGGGGCAATTATGCTGCCGTCATTGTAAAGGAACGCGTTGTCCAAACTGAATGAAAAATCACCGGCGTGGCCTTTGATGGAATCGTTTATTTTATGCGCGTCGTAACTTTCCGACGGGGCATTGTGATAAATGGCAAACTCCGGCGCGTAAATAAACGAAAATGTCTGCAACGTGTTCTGATCTCCCAGCAGGGGCGCAAAATTGAATCCGATCTTTGGCGAAACCGTGCTGACCCATGATGGCTGCGGCTGCATGCTGTTGCCTGACACCAGCAATACGTTGTCATCGTAGCTCTCTTTGACGCCCAGCGACAGATCCATCAGCCAGTCCGGTTTTTGCCAGGCGGTGGAAACGGCGACGGAATTGTCCGCCGCCGGACTGGCACAAGCCAGCGGAAAAATGGTGGAAACGGCAATGAAGCCGCAGGAAATACGGGAATTGTTTTTCATGGAAGCAGCTTTGTCTCTCATGCTTAACGGCTGGTCCGGAAAGGTTGTTTATTGTTGAATCGGGTTTCGTGACTTCAATGTTTATGTGCTTTGAGTCGCCGGAATTTCCGTTTGCGCCGGACCGCGCGATTTGAACGCATAATAAAGGCGCAGCGAAATACCGCGCACCGCGCACACCGTCAGCAGCGCGAAAAATAATCCGAACACCAGATGCAAGAGCTGTATCCAGCCATACACCATCGCGACGGCGAATCCGAAGAACGCCTGCCGCCACGGCTTGAGCGGCGTCGTGGCCGGGTCGGGAATCATGTAAAGTGTGAACACGATGNNTTGGCACGAGTGCGGGCGTGCTGAAGATGTATGCGCGAATTTGTCCCTGCAACGCGAACCCAATCAACCACGCAGCGACCAGCGGCAGCCGCCCGGTGAAACAGCCGTGGATGATGATGCCGGTGAGCAGAATGAAACCCGGCAAAATCCAATCCCACACAGCGGTAACGTTTTCCGTGAAGTGGTAAGGCGGCGCGAAACCGACTTGCGGGAAAAGCACCAGCGTCATAGCCACGCCAAAATTTGACGGATTGAAAACATGCTGCGTGCGGCCTTCGCCGACGGGCGCGCGGAACAGGACTTTTGAGCAGATGGAAAGCGCGACCGCGAAAACAAACGGCCAGAGCCGCTCGTTCGGATACAGCAGCATGGAGCAGGCGAAGCCGGGAATGAGCGCGGCGGGAAGCGCGTTGAGGAAATTTGCCCAGCCGCCGGCCCAGCGCACCTCGCGATTTTTCGCGCGGGCATCCACCCATTCCAGAAACAACTGGAAGAAAATCGCCGTGCCGATGCAGACGACGGTCGCGGCGTGCGATTGCTCAAAGCCGAGGAACGTGTGGCCGAGAATATTCCAGACGATCATCAGCGTCGTGAAATACCACAGCGCGAAAAGCCGCAGCTTTGGATTTTTGTCCGGGTAAAAGAGCAGCGTGGTGTTGAATGAGGTAGTTTTCATCGGGCGATTCCTCCTTTGCCGGCAACGGTTTGATTTGCGCCGGATTTGCCCAGCACGACGGTGTGCCAGCCGGGCGCGAGCTTCAGCGTGGTTTGCTGGAACTGGCCGGCGGTGTCGCGCCAGGTGACTTGGACATTGAGTTTAATGGCCGGATCCAGTTTGCCCAAACCGATGTGAATTTCCCGGCTGCGACCACTGGCGTGGCCGGAGCCGCCGTCAATTTGGGCAACAAACTTGCGACCGTCCGGAAGCGTCACCAGCGCCTGCGCGCAAATTGCCGGGCGACCATGCAAGTCAGCTCCCGGATGTCCGAGCCGTTCACGCAACGGCAAGTCGGCCTCCGCTGCCAGCGGCAGCAGCAGGTGCAATCCCAAAAACGCGCCGGGGTTCGGCGCGACGTTGTGGTAGAAGTAGGACGGCTCCCACTGATTGGAGAGCAAGAAATCCAGCCGCCCGTCGCCGTCCACGTCGGCCAGAGCGATGCCCCGGCTGACCATCGGCTCGGTAAAGCCGATTTCGGGGCCGATGTTGTAGTAACGCCCGTCGGCGGCGCGCACGAAGAAGGGATCCACATTCTGGCCGCTCAAATCCGCGCCCGGTTTGAAGCTCGGCCACAAGCGCGGATCGTGAACAATGCGGGGGTTGCTCGTGCCGAGCGATTGAAGTTCGGGCCAGCGATTTATTTTTCCTTTGATGAAGCCGACGGCTTGAATCGCTTGCAGCACGCCGCGGTTGTCGAAATCGGCGAGGCGGCAATCCCAACCCCAACCGCTGCGGGAGAGGCCAAGCTTCTCGCTGGACTGCACATAAGGCGCGATGCCGTGTTTCATGTCGTCGAGTTTGCCGGTGCTCTGCCAGAGAAAATGGCTTTCGCACAAGGCGAATTTGTCGGCGATGTTGCTGACGTAAATGTCGAGAATCCCATCGCCGTTGACGTCGCCGAAGTCACAGCCCATGCCTTTGAAGGAATCCTGGCCCAGCACGCACGATTTCGGATCGGTGAAACGGCGGCGGCCTTCGAGCAACGTGAATTTCAAATGACCATGCGTGGATTCGTTGTGCAGCAAACGATCGGGACCGAAATCGTGCGCGAAATAAATTTCCGGCAACTGGTCGCCGTCCAGGTCGGCCACGCCAATGGCCAGCGTCCAGCCATGTTCGACTTCGGGACTGACCACGTTCATCACTTCACGGAAATGAACGGTTGGATTTTCCCCCGAAGTCGCGCCGTCCCATAGGAAAAAATGTTTGCGCCCTCCGGAAACCGCCCTGCCCAGGCCCTGGTTCATCACTTCCACGCCGCCGGTGTTCGCGTCGAGAATGTGCCCGCCGTCCTGAAAATAATTTCCGATGAGCACGTCAACGTGGCCGTCGCCGTCGAGATCGGCCGTCACCGCGCCGTTGGAGAACCACCGTTTGCCGTTCGTGGACAGTTCAACCGGCTCGTAATCGGCAGCGGATATTGCGGACGGTTTGCCGGGTTCGATGCCCGCCGTTTTTTTGCGCAGAAAAATCACCGGCGAGCGGCCCCAGTAATACACCATCACGTCCATCAACCCATCCTCGTTGAAGTCGCCGGGCACTAGCCCCATCGGGGCCATCGTGGCCGCGTCGTAGGGCAACGGCGCCGGGTTCAGCGTGAACGGAGCGTAACGGTTTCCCGTGCCCGGCACCGGCGCGACGGTGACAAGGTCTGTGCGCGGATCAGCGTAAATCAGATCATTTGGCAGTCCATCGCCGTCGAGGTCCTCCATCACCGCTGTGGTGCCAAGCGAGGAAATCCACGCGGAAATGCGGCTCAAACTCGGATGCACCGCGCGGACGTATTTGTAAGGCGGATGGTTCGCGATTTCAGGTAGCGGGAGTTTTTTAAATTTGAAATTAACCGCCAGCTTCGCGCACTCCGCCGGCGACAGACTCGGAAAGCGCGCCATGCCGTAGCAAAACACGATGAGAACAATGGCGACCAGCGGCGTCGCGAAGCGACGGGCGAACGAAAGTGTGTCCGGTTTCATTTGGCCTCCTGCAATTGTTGGGATTCCTGGAAATGACGTTGAATGCGCTGTCGCCAGATTTCGTACGCCGGTTGGGCCGCATTGCTCGGCAGGTTTTCCAAAGTCGTGTCCGAAAGATGCGCGGCTTCCAAGGCGGACAGGCCGCACAACTTTCTGGCGGCGAAATCGGTGTAGTCGGTCAAGTTGCCTGCGCGTTGCCGGGCCTTGGCGGCGAAGGCCGCGCCTTGCGCCAGGTGCGGCCAATACGCCGCAGCGTTCTCGCGCAGTGTCTCGAGTTCGGTTTCACCCACCCCACCAGCGTAAGTGGCCGCAAGCCCGATGCCGCTCCAGAAATCCGACTGCCGCTCTGCAGCGAAGGTCTTGATCGTGCGCGCGATCAACTCCGGGTTTCCGCCGTTAACAAACCACCATGAGCGTCCGAGGCCCTGTNNGGTCGAACACCCGCCGCTCGTATCCCGCCAGTTGCTTAGGGAGAGCTTGACCGGAAAGGTATTTTGTCCAATGGAAAAAACCTTCATGGAATCCCCAGCCGTCGAAAGCCAGCCAGCCCAGCAGCGGATCGAGGTATTTCTGCTTCCGGCGAAAACCGGCGGGGGTGCGTGCCCATAGCCAACCGACTCCAACATGCACCATGTAGGCATGGGCATCGCCAGGCCCGCAAAGAAACTTGCTGAGGCGGTTGGAGCGCCACGGTGTCGACCGATCCAGCAGCGCCACTCCCATCGCGGCCCCTTCAAAGGCAAAGCCACGCAACTCCAAGTCCAGCGAATTCAACTCGGACGCAAGATTTTCCAGCGTGTCTTGCTCTAAAGCGGCATGATACCCGTGCAGAAACGACGCTCCTACCTGGTCCAACCTGGACTGCATGTCTGAAGCCGCACCGCGAAAGCCTCGCCGGACGTAATTCGTTTCTTCGCCCGGTAAACCCAGCAGGTGACGACGCATTGAGCCCCATATCGTCTTCACGATTAGTTTTGATTCAGGTGTGACACAAAGCTAAGCTGTTTTCTAGCTTGCTTGCAATCAAAACTTTCGAATCCCAAGGCGTTTGGGTGTAATTAAAAGTGGGTGA
>PLJQ01000020.1 GCA_003140275.1 Limisphaerales bacterium | reverse complement strand
GGGAAGG
This sequence comes from Limisphaerales bacterium, assembly GCA_003140275.1. Taxonomy (GTDB): domain Bacteria; phylum Verrucomicrobiota; class Verrucomicrobiia; order Limisphaerales; family PALSA-1396; genus PALSA-1396. The sequence continues at coordinate 3,314 of PLJQ01000020.1, read as the reverse complement.
ATTTGAGGATGGATTTTCAAATTGAATCGGGGAGGCGGTATGCGTTCGGCGCGCCCGGAGGGACGCGCCCTACCAGCGCCATGGCTTGCCATTGGTCGAGGCGTAAAAGCAGAGAAACCCCAAAGCAATGAAACCTTAGCCCGAATTTCTTATGAAACAAAAACTCCATTCTATGTTCACCGTGCTGGCATTGCTCGCTGGCATCAATCCAGCCGCTGCCCAAGGGATGCAATTCTTCAGGATTTCCGGACCGGCGTCTGCGCATATCATTGCGTTCCGGCCGAATGGGACCCTGGTCTGGAGTAACGCGACAACGGGGGCGACCTACACCGTCCAGACCGCCACCTCGCTGTCCGGCGGAGGCAATTGGGTAGACTATGTGCAGATTCCCGTCACCAACCACGTCAACACCAATCAAATCGTTGATTTCAACCCGCCCGCCGGCATGGCACTGATACCGGCGGGGACGTTCACGATGGGAGACACGCTTGATGGCGAGAGTGATGCGATCCCCACGAACGTGACGGTGTCAGCGTTTTACATGGATGTGGATCTGGTGAGTTCCAATCAATGGGCGGGGGTTTATTTCTACGCCACCGGCCACGGCTACACATTTACCAATGCCGGCGCGGGCATAGCGGCGAATCATCCGGTGCAGACAGTAGATTGGTATGACTGCGTGAAGTGGTGCAATGCCCGGTCACAGCAGGCCGGTTTGACGCCGGCATACTGCACCGATGCAGGATTGACGCAGGTTTATACGAATGGGGAAACGACGAATATTTTTGCGAATTGGTCAGCCAGTGGCTACCGGCTGCCGACGGAAGCGGAGTGNNCGGGGCGGGTTGAGCGGGCAACGGTTTCCATTGGGGAACACGATTTCGGAAAGCCAGGCAAATTATTATTCCTTTCCCAATCCCCCCTATACTAACGGATATACCTTCGATTTGGGACCCTATTTTGGCTACAATACCAATTTTATTGCGGATCCGTATGCTTACACGAGTCCGGTAGGTTTTTTTGAGCCCAACGGCTACGGACTTTACGACATGGCGGGGAATGTGTTTGAGTGGTGCTGGGATTGGTATGGGACGCCCTATGGTCAACCATCCGCCACCAATCCAACCGGGCCGGGAACGGGCAGCACACGGGTGTTGCGCGGCGGCTGTTGGGGCAACTATGCCATCTATCTGCGCTGTGCCGGTCGCGCTATCGGCAACCCCGCCGGCGGCACTGGCGCTTTCGGGTTTCGTTGTGTGAGGGGGCCTTAGTATGGGCTTAATCGTCCGACGCGTTGTCGGAGATCGAATCTTTTTCAAGCGCAGCCACAAAGTCATCGTCGCCCTGACGGTGAAGGAAATCCTGGACGAGCACATTGCGAAGAAGCTGGTGTGAAAAGCGCCGTAATGGAGAAAGCGGTGCGGGAAAAAATTGACTTATGGTTCACGCCAGCCGAATTTATGTTTGAATGGACATCAGATCGCTGTTGCTTTCGCCTGTCATTTTCGTGGCAGGTGTTGTTCATGTTTTGGGCGCGACTGTGCCGGTGGAATACCCGGCGAACCCGGCGCAGGGGTTTTCCTGGCCTTATTATCTTTACGTCCCGCCGGTGGTGGACACCAACGCGGTGCTGGTGGTCGAACCCGACAATATAGGCGAAAACAACGATTATACCCTTGAAGACATCGAAACGAGCAATTTGATCACCACGCGAATGACTTTCGCCGGCGATTTGCATTCGCCATACCTTATGCCAGTCTTTCCCGAACCGTCTTCAAATACATGGCAGATGCCCGATCCGCCTGAACCCGCTACAAATACCTGGCTCTACACGCTGGCTTTAAGCCGGGACTGTTTCTTCGTCGCCAGCAACCCCCCATTGCAGCGTCTCGATTTGCAATTGATGGCCATGATTGCAGACGCCAAAGCCAGACTGGCCACGCAAGGCATTGCGACCGATCCAAAAGTGTTCATCCTGGGATTTTCCGCGTCTGGGATGTTTGCGAATCGCTTCACCGCATTGCATCCCGGGCTTATCAAAGCTGCCGCCATTGGTTCGCCGGGCGGTTGGCCGCTCGCTCCCGTCCCGACCTGGCTGGGACAAACCTTGCGTTACCCGGTTGGCATCTCCGACGCGGGCACGCTAACGGGGACAAACTTTGATCTGCCGGCGTATATTTCAGTGCCGCACTACTTTTTTATCGGCGACCAGGACACGAATGATTCTGTTGCGAACTATTATAATCCTAATTTCTTTGGCAGCTTTGAAGAGCAGGATAGTGATCAAGTCAACAGCCTTTTCGGCACGAATACGCAGCAGCGCTGGCCGGTGGCGCAGTCCATTTACGCCGCGGCGGGCTGCACCAACGCCCGGTTTGCCTATTATCCGGGCATCAATCACAATTTCACGGATCAAATGCGGTATGACATCGAAAAGTTTTTTGAACCCACCCGCCAGTTCCTTACGCGCGGCATTCACGCCGATTTGTCAGTCGCGCTGAACACCACCAATCTCGCCGTCAACTGGGCCACCCTGTCGGGCCTGACTTATTATATGGAAAGCTCGAGCAATCTGTCGGGCTGGTTTCCTGAAGGTGCGTCCAATTATCTGGGCGACGGTTTTTACCAGAATTATCAAACCATGCTTTCAAACCCGCCGACGAAGTTTTTCCGGCTGACATCAGAGTATGTCCCGCAAGGCGGCGGATCGGGGATTGGTTTCTTCTTTTATCCGACCTCCGGGGAAGGTTCGCTCGTGATGAGCTGCGCGGCCTTTTCCGTGACCTGCTCCGGTCTGACCAATGGGCCATGTCAGACTACACTTGGCGGGTCGGGCGGCACGTTGAGCTTCACCTACACCAACACGGCCCCCTCCCAGGCAATCCTTGTTGTCACCAATGCTACGAAAGGCGGACAAATCACCTTTAACCTTACGATGTCAAACGCCACCTCCGGGGTTTTTCAAGGCGTCCAGATTAAAAGCGGCGCCACCAACAACCTTTTTGGCGGGAGCTACGAAACCTTGAGCACGCCGTGACAAAACTGTAAGAGCGTGTTTGAAAACTCCAGTTTGGTGTCCAGCCTTTAGCCTATTCGACTGCAAATATTGTCGCGGCTATTGCCTTATTGGATGCTCTAGCAACTTGTCGGGCTTGACGTAAAGAACGGAGGGAGCGTGGGGATGATCCTGGCGATACGCCGAGGAACGAATGTTTTCGGTAAGGTTTTTCAAAAAAACGGCACTCCACCCGGCCAACTCGTGGCGTTTCCGCTACCCCCCATCGCCTTGTTCCTTTCTGGCCCAGGCTCTCCCG
>PLJQ01000302.1 GCA_003140275.1 Limisphaerales bacterium | reverse complement strand
AACTATGACGTATTCAGGCTAGCGCCTGTGACGGTTTCGAGATTGGGCCGGGCTTGCTTTGTTGTCAAGCGGGGCGGGAGTCCAGAGGGTGACAATCCTCTGGCGATCGGGGTTCGGGGCCAGCGCGAGTCCCCGACTGGGTGACGAAAGCGGCTGAACTGCGTGACCGATTCAACCGCGAGGATTTTGTGGCACCGCGCGCAACGGACTGCGCGCCCTGCCTTTTCAAGTTGGGTGGCTCATTACTTGTCAGTGATAATCTCCTCACGTCTTGTCGAGGTGCAGGATAGTGCCAGCAAAACAATGAGAACACCAAGTAGGACGCCAAAGATGACCGGCGTCTCCATACCCATTCTCCATTGGTAGAAAAACCAACACGACACACCATTAAAATGACCGAAGATGAAAGCAAAAACGGAAACTAGCGCGATCACTCTCGGAAGCTTGGAAACAAGTTGGAACGCACCCCAGGCGTAAACCAGGTCGTAAAGAAAATACGCCCACCAGCCATAGCCCAAAAACAGACGACTGACGGAATTGGCCTCATGCATCGTCTCTGGATGGTGCCAATAGCTGCCGGGTTGGCCGACGAGCGTCACGGTGAGATCCGAAAGAATCGCGGCCACCATGACCTAACGCAGCCGTTTGATGGCTGGATCAATGTTTTCAGACGCTGGGAACGCTGCGAAAGCCACGATTGCGCCAAGCACAATGCCGTAAATTGACGGGCCTGCCACACCAAAATGCCAACGCACAGCCAGCCAGTTGGATGCGCCAAAATAGTGGCCTAAAATAAAAGAAAACAGCGCAATCAACGCCGCCGTTCTTGGAAGAATAGAGACGGTTAAAAATGCCGTTGAAAAGTAAACTACGCAGGCGAGAAGGTAAGCCTGCCAGCCATGACCCAAATAGAACTCAAGCGTGTGATTGGTTTCATTGTGAATGGATAATCCATCACCACGAATTGCCGTCTCAGGATGTTGCCAAAAACTCTGTGGCTGGCCGGAAAGCGTATTGAACATGCTAAAAAGCATCACGGCAATCATTGCCCAGCGAAGCCGCTTAACGATTGGGTCGTCCGTGAATTTGATAAGAGGCATGACTTGTCGGCTGATTTACGGAAACGCCCAACGATCCAGCGTGGTGTTAAGTGTCATGGATTGAACAACTCGGGGCGGCGCGCAACATAGTCTCGGGTGCTCGTCGTGGTTCTTCCAATGACCGCCTCCACATCGGATGTAAGACGATCATAACGGTTGGCGGCATGGAGGCGGGCCATGGTCAAAAAATGCTCGAAGACATGGTTCTCCAAATTGCGGCTGCGAAGCTCCCGGTCTCGCCACTCTTCCAATGGCACATCAACATACGTGATGGTGTGACCAAGTGCCGTGGAATATTCCGCCGTGTGCGCGACCATGTTTTGAGATCGCGGCCCCGTCAGCTCGTAAGTCCTGCCGATGTGTCGAGCGGGACCTGCCAAAATGGCGGCAATCACTTCAGCCACATCCCGAGTGTCGATCGGTGATGTTTGCCCGGTGCCAAAGGGCAGACGGATCGTGGCATCCTTTGCAATAGATTCAGCAGCCCAAGCCGAAAAGAAAAAGTGCTGGAGAAAGACCGTGGCACGGACATGCACGACGGGCAATCCCGACCAATTCAGCACCTGTTCGCCCAGCCAATGTTGACGTTGCTGGGGAGAATCCGTCATCTCAGTCAGGCTCATCTGTGATACTGTCATCTGCGAGATGTTGACGAAGACCTCCAGATCACCGCGCTCGCGCGCAGCCGCAGCGGCGGTGACTGTGGCCTCCAAATAGGGCGGGGACACGCTCATTCCGAAAAACATGCGTTGGCAACCCTCCAATGCGCGCAGGACATGCCCGGCCCGGGTGAGGTCGCCGACCACGACCTCCGCACCAATAGCTCGCAGCGCATCGGCGCGTTCATCTTCGCGCCGGACAAGCGCGCGCACTGGCAGGCCTTGATGACGAAGTATCTCAACAATAGTGCGACCGACTGCGCCCAAGCGACCTGCCGCTCCTGTAACAAGAATCGGGTGTTTCACGGTTCTGTTATCTGTCGATGTGTGAATTGACGCCTAGTCAACGAAAACAACCAGCGACCCGGCGCCCGTGACGTCCACCATGCAACAGCGACGTGATCGCGAGTTTCGCTGCATTCACTTTGGGTAGATGCCGACATATTGAAAAACAGCATCAACGCTTTGGTCGTTTCTTACGGATGAAATACATCACAGTATAAACACCTGTGGGCATAATCCAACCAAGGAACAAGACGAATCTTCCGTCTGACCCGATGTCAACACCGCTCACCGACTTCAACTTGTCAATCGAAAGACCAATAGCAAAAAGCGGTGCTACAATGACCAAGGCAACAACAACCAAAGAAAGTCCAATTTGAATCCACTGGTTAATAACGGAAATTCTTTCCTTCTGTGCGACCCACCATCTCACGCCAATAAACGTGTAAACGGCCAGAACAGCCGTAATCAGGACTACAACACAAACTGAGACAAATCCTTTGTTGGTCATAGCCTGAGCCGTCTAACTTTTATTCAACTGTCGCCAGTTCGTATATTGAAATCAGTCTCTCGACCGAATCCGGTAGTTGTAACGGGTCTTTAATAAACATAACTTTCTTTGCTCAACGAACGCTGGTTCGCTTAATCGTGTAGAATCCTTCCCTCCGCCGCCGGTCAATGCCCGATTCACTCCGGCGTTTTCACATCATAACACCACAGGGAATTGAATTCGCGGATGTAGAGCCGTGCGTCAGCCAGCGCCAGATAAGTCAAAGCCGTGAAGTTCTCATGCCCGGGGGGACGATTTGGCGGCATGAATCGACTTTTTTCGCGATACGCCTCCGGGGTGGGTTCGACCAATGCCACGTTGCCGTCCTCGGCGTGCATATAGAGCCGTCCATCGGCTGCCAACCACGACAAGCTTTTGGAACGTTCCTGCCACTTGATTGCGCCGGTCTTGAACTCAACGCATGCGACGGATGCTCCGGGTGTCCCGTAGAAATAGTCGCCCACCTTGATCACACCGCCCATGTCGAACCGCAATTTATTGTCGAAATAAATTTCCTCGGCCACGAATGCGCCGTCCTTCTTCACCGGCCGGACGAGGGCGCCGCCCGCGACGGACGTGCTGCTAAAAACATACCCATCGCTCACGAGCGTCATGACGACACCGGGGGCACCCTTGGCGGTTCGCGCGTAACGCCAGAGCAGCTTGCCCGTCTTCGCCTCGACGCCAGCGAGGCCCTTGGCCAGGAACTGAACGTATTGCCTGACGCCCGAGAATTCGTCCACCGCGACGGAAGCGTAACCTGCGTCATCGGCCTCCGGCATGGCGCATTTCCAGATCAGCGCGCCCGTCCTTTTGTTCAAAGCCACCAGGGTCGCGTTGCTGCCGCCCGGTGTGCAGATGAGCGCGTCTCCATCCACCAAGGGTGATTCGGCGTAGGCCCAGTCGCCGGACTTGCCGGCGAAATCGGCGGCGAGATGCTTGCGCCAACGCTGCTTGCCACCGGCGGTTTCGAGGCAAACAAGGTCGCCATCCGAGCCAAGCGCGTAAAGCAAATGGCCGTCCACGATGGGCGTCGAGCGCGCGCCGGGATAATTGGGATTCTGTTCTGGACGGCCGACCTTGCCCAGCTTCACCGACCAGAGGCGGTGGCCGTCTTTGGCGGAAAGCGCCAGCGCGAATTCGTTGGTGAGTCCCTCGTTGCCGAGGAGATAGATTCGCCCGCCTGCCACTGAAGGCGTGGAAAAACCCAACCCGACATCGTTTACCTGCCAGAGCAGTTTTGGGCCAGCCGGAGGCCATTCGCGGAGCAAACCGATTTCTGAGGAATGACCGTTGCGTTGCGGCCCGCGCCACTGCGNNCCAGTCCGCGGCGCAAATCGGCAGCGCGATGATCCAGCAAAGTGACAGCTCGACCCACAGATATTCGAGGCGCAACGCGCGGAGCATGGCGAGCTTCTACTGCCCGCCTAACGTGGTGTCAATGCTACGGACTGAAATCATCAAGCCGAAAACTAGAAAACCGGAATACCGATCCCTTTTCTGCTATAGCCGAAAGCCAGAAACCCACAAAGTGGTTTCCATTTCTGAGTTTATGAGTTTTGGCGGTTTCGTAGGAGCGGTCACCCATTAGCGTGAGCAGTTCTGAGTATTGACACCAAGCCGGGCTCATGTCGTGGGTGGCTCATTTTTACATCGGCTCCCGGAGGTCGTCACGGTTCATGAACTCTGTCTTTCCTCTGCAATGATCTTCTTTGCCTCCACGGCGCGCTCGTCTGCAACCTGCAAACGAACCCCGCTACTCGTGAGAAAATGATGCGGTGCAACCGCAGCCATCGTCTCGTCGGGGATAAAGGACGGTATGCTGGCCGAATCCAAAACCATCTGGAGGCGCAACGCCTCGTTAATGTCAAAGCAGTTGGCGATAGTAGTCATAAAGAATAGAGGTTAACTGAGTCTGTTAACTTGAGCTTAGGCAAGCCAATTTGCGAATTTCCATCAAGGATTATCGCCGGAACAAAAACCTCAAAATCCAACCCGTGCAGGGGGCCATTCTCCGCCTCCCGCCAGTTTTGGTTTTGCATGGACGGCGCTGCCAAAGCATTGCAGCCGGCCCGCCGCGCCGCCGCAGAGCCATTGCAAACCGGCACTAAAAAGCAATTTTCCCGCCTGCACTCGACGCCAACCGGCGGTGAGCGCGAGCTGGCTTTGACCGGCCAGGCGGGAGTCGAATATTTTGAGTTTTTCCAGCCGCATGAAAATGCGGCCCTTCGAGTTTAGATCTCTTTTTCGTCAATCCCTTGGCACCTTTCGCAACAACTTTTCCAAAAAATCTACAGGTGCAACGCCAGATCGTACACTTTCAAATATTGCCCGGCGGTTTGATCCCAGGAAAAGTTTGTGACCATCCCGTTGCGGCGATAGTGGCGCAGCAGTTTCGGATCGTCATAAAGCACCATCGCCTTCCGGATGCTCTTGGCCAGCGCGCGGGCGGAGTATTCGTTGAACTTGATTCCGTCGGCCCGTTTCGGATCTTCCGCAGCATCAATGACCGTGTCATCCAATCCGCCCGTCACCCGCACAATCGGAATGGTGCCGTAGCGGAGACTGTACATTTGATTCAGACCGCATGGCTCGAACCTTGAAGGCATCAGAAAAAAATCACATCCCGCCTCAATTCGATGGGACAATCCCCGATCGAAGCCTATCTTCACCGCGACTTTCTTCGGGAAACGGCGGCCCAAAGTTTGGTAGGTCTTTTCGTAGACTGGCGAACCGTTGCCCAGGAGCACGAATTGCAAATCCGCTGCAAGCATTTCTTCCAGTGCCGTTTGTTGAATATCGACGCCTTTTTGGTCCGCCAACCGGGTAATGTTGCCGAACAACGGAATGTCAGCCGCGCGCGGCAGACCCAGTTCCGTTTGCAGCGCCAGCTTCTCCATCGCTTTTCCCGCCAATCGCGCAAGGGAGTAGGAATTCTTCAAAAATGGATTGTGCGTCGTGTTCCATTCTTCGTAATCGACGCCGTTCAGAATCCCGAAGAGCGCATCCCGTCGTGACCGCAAGTGACCATCCAATCCGCAACCCAACACTTCAGTGGTAATTTCGCGTGCGTATCGCGGACTGACGGTGGTGATGACGTCGGCGTAGGAAATTCCAGCCTTCAAGCAATTCATCTGACCGTAAAACTCCACGCCGTTTGGGTTGAAATAATCCAACGGAAGGTTCGTCAACTCGTAATGGACGCGCGGAAAGGTTCCCTGAAAAGCGAGGTTGTGAATCGTAAGGCAGGTGCGCGGTGGCTTCCCCCACCCTTCCTGAAGGCGCTGGTGCCGTATCAAGATCGGCACCAGCGCGGTCTGCCAATCGTGGACGTGAATCAATTCCGGTTGCCAGGGCAAATGATGCGCCAGGTGCGCAACGCATTTGGAAAAGAAGATGAAGCGTCCGGCATTGTCGGGATAATCAACGCCATGGTCCTGGTACAATCCAGCCCGCTGGTAAAATTCTGCCTGATGAACGAAATAGATCGTCAGGTTCTCCATTGGTTGGGCAGTCAAAACCCCGGCTTGAACCCGACAATTTCCCAAGGGCAGGTCGAGGTGCCAGTCAAACGGCTTGATTTCGGGAAAACGTTCGCGAACCCCGCGATAGAGCGGCGTGACGACGCCAACCTGATGTCCGGCGCGCGCCAGCGTTTTTGCCAGCGCGCCGACCACGTCCGCCAGCCCGCCCGTCTTCGAGTACGGGTGCAACTCGCTGCTCGCCAGCAGGATTTTCATCGCCGGCGGCTTCGCGGATGCCATTGGGTTTCGCCGCCGCCTCACGCAAGGATCCGATCGGTTTTCAAATACGGCTGCAACTTTTCCGGGATCGTGATGCTGCCATCGGTTTGTTGATACGTTTCCACCAGCGCAACGAACAGGCGCGCGAGCGCCGTGCCGCTGCCGTTGAGAATGTGGGGGAACTTGTTTTCTCCCGTCCCCGCCTTGAACCGGAGATTCATCCGCCGCGCCTGAAAATCTTCGCAATTGGAACAACTCGAAACTTCCAGATAGCTCCCCTGCCCCGGCGACCAGACTTCAATATCGTAAGTCATGGCGCTGGCAAAACCCATGTCCCCCGTGCAAAGTTGAATGACGCGATAGTGTAATCCCAGCAGTTGCAAGACACGTTCCGCGTTCGCCACCATTTTTTCCAATTCATCGTAGCTGGTTTCCGGTTTCACGATTTTGATCAATTCAACCTTGTCGAATTGATGCACGCGGATCATGCCGCGCGTGCCGACTCCCGCGGCGCCCGCCTCGGCGCGAAAACAAGGGCTGTACGCGCAGTAATAAATCGGCAATTGATTCTCCCCTAAAATTTCCTCGCGATGAATGTTGGCCACCGGCGCCTCAGCCGTTGGCACCAGGTAAAGTCTGCCCAGCGTCGAGCCATCCCCGCCTTCCTGCACCGCGTAGGCCTGGTCTTCAAACTTCGGAAACTGACCCACGCCCGTCATGCAATCGCGGCTCACCAAGTACGGCGGTGAAACCTCGGTATAACCATGCTCGATCGTGTGCAGATCGATGAGAAATTGAATCAGCCCCCGCTCCAGTCTTGCCCCCCAGTTTGTGTAGAGCAAAAAGCCGCTGCCGGAAAGCTTTGCCCCGCGAACAAAATCAATCAGCTTCAAACTTTCACAAAGTTCAACGTGAGGTTTGGGTTTGAAGGTGAAAACAGGCGGGTCACCGTGAACACGAACGACCGGATTGTCCGCCGCGCTCTTCCCCACAACGACACTCGTGTGCGGCAGATTCGGCAGACGCAGCAGATTTTGTTGGAGTGACGTTTCGATTTCAGCGACCGACTTGTCCAGGCCGGCAATCCGGGTGCCGAACTCGCGGGTCGCGATTTTCTTCGCATCCGCTTCCGCGGTCTTTTTTTGCCCCATCAACACTCCGATTTCCTTGGAGAGGCGATTGCGTTGCGCCTTCAACTGTTCGACCTCGGTTAGATATTTGCGCCGCTGCTCGTCCAGGGACAACACTTCAGCGATCGGAACCGCGTCCTCCACCCCGCGCGCGGCCAGGCGTTCCCGGACAAAATCCGGTTGTTCACGAATCACTTTGATGTCGAGCATCGCGGCATTATAGGAAGGGCCAAAGACACGGCAAGAAGGAAGGGATTTTCAGCGACGGTAGGGCCGGCACTCCGCTGCCCGCCGATTCCCGTTCGGAGTTCCCCTTCAGGCGGCCCCACGTCCCAATTTAGAATGCAGTATCAGATTTGTTCGGTTGCCTCGTTCCGTTTCCAAACCGCTCTACGGAATAGCCATACGCCAAAGACCAGGAGCAGCATTTCACAACAGGTCGGCTCTGGAATGGAATTGGGTGAGAAGCTGATGCCATCCAGATCAAAAATATTCTCGCTCTCAGTGCCCGGTAATCCAGAAGTTCCAATGCATTGAATTTTGAGTTCTGCTAGCGAACTTACGAACGCACTCACATCGCCAACCATTGTGACGATGCCACCACTCGTTGACTGCGCAAACAGATTGATGGCCACCCCGTTGAGGCTCACTGTTGGAACGGCTTCTATCATTCCTCCCGCTACCGGCGGACTACTGACCAAAAATTGGATTGTTTTTGTCCCCAGAGGCAGATTTCCAACTTGCGAGATTGACGCAAAATGAAAGAGATCTGAAGGCGCGTCGGCATACGCGTATAACTGGACGCAATAATTCCCCTGAATCGGACTGTAACGTGTATCCACCAAGGCCACGGATGTCTCATCAAGTGCCGCAGGTTGCCCCCAAATAGCATTGCAAATCGTGTTATCTTCACGAACCGTCCAAAAGGGTAGTGCCGCAGCAGCATCAATCGGATCGTATGCGTCCCCCGGAACGTAGTTTGGAGGTGCCGCCTGAATAACTGCACTCTCGAAGTCAAGATTCTGGAACGGACCTGCAAACGCCCCCTGGGTAACGACCACAAAGAACATCACAACGAGTTGCAATTGTAAATTCTTTAGTGAATGGCTGCAGCCTTTCATCATCTCGCCAAATAAACTATATTCAATTCAGTGGCAATCAAAAGGATTTCTGAATAATTTTTTAATGTAAATAAAGGGTTCACACATTACAGCGGCGGGCAAAGGATTGCCCGTCCTACCTTGTGACGTGGTAGGGCGCGTCACTCCGTGCGCGCCGGGATATTTCAATGCACAACGCGCGGCGATGGCTCATTCATTGCTATCGACAACGAGCGGCCGGGGGTGTATTGATTATCGGATTACAGCCTTAAAAACCAAAAAAAGGCTTATGGCCAGATTGCTCATAATGTCCGGGGCGGCACAAGCACAGGCAATCGAGCTGAAACCGGGTGTGATTCGGCTCGGTCGAAATCTGGAGAACGATTATTTTCTCAATGACCTCTCGGTATCCGGCGAACATTGTGAAATCGTATTTCAAAATGATTCCGTGCGGGTCCGAGACCTGGATTCGACCAACGGAACCTGGATCAACGGCCAGTCGATCCTCGAATCCGAACTTCGTCCCGGCCAGTCATTGCAATTGGGTCATGTGGAACTGGTGTTGGAAGATGTACCGCCCATCATCGCCATTCCGTCCTTGCCATTCGTTCAACACATCGTGTCGCATCACGTCTTGCCGGATGGTTATCCGGCCTGTATCAACCATGCGACACGACACGCCACGCTGCATTGCACTCATTGCAACAAACTGTTCTGCAACGCCTGTGTCCATAAACTCCGTCGAATTCGCGGCCAGACACTGATTTGTTGTCCGAGCTGCAGTTCCCAGTGCGTTTCAAGCGCGTGGAGTGTGGATATGAAACGTAAAAGGAAATCCTTTTTCGGCGCGATGTTGAGCAATGTAAAAAAGCACTTAAAACGTCTGCACGGAGATTGACCCGGACAAGCAGCGACGGGTATTGATCGGCTCTAAAGCCCAACATGAGCATGAACGCAAGTATTTGTGCTTTCCGTTCAATTCCAATCGCGAGCAATGAAGAACGCCAACAAATGAAACCTGCCAACTCTCCCGCCATTGCCGGTCGTATCGCGTCGTTGCACCTGCACCCATCCGAAGCGGGTGCGCCACTCCGCAGTATTGAGTTTATATGCTTATCTATTTGATGCA
>PLJQ01000242.1 GCA_003140275.1 Limisphaerales bacterium | reverse complement strand
GTCGAGCACGTGATCAACCATCGGCTTGCCGGCGACCGGCAACAGCGGTTTGGGTTGGGTGAGGGTGATTGGGTAGAGCCGGGTCGCGTATCCAGCGGCAAGAATAATGATTTTCATGTTCGTCCATTCATCACAAAAAAACAGAGGCAGAAGCAAGCAGGCTCGTTTAGCTCGGAACGCAGAATCCAATCAGCGCCTCCCGTCTCCTGGATAAAAATCACAGCGNNGCTGGGCGCGATTCTTCGCGCCAGCGTCTGTGCCCGCGCAAGGATTTCGGTGCCGGACTCGCAATTCAAGGCAAATTCCGCCAATTCACGCGCCTCATCCATCTTCAAGCGGCGGATGATGAATTTGACCTGCGGCACCAGCGGCGGCGTGGCGCTCAATTCATCCACGCCCAGGCCAAGCAGCAAGGGTACCATGACCGGGTCGCCCGCCATTTCACCGCAAACGGCGACCCAGATGTTATTTTTGTGCCCGGCTTCGACGGTCATTTTGATGAGCCGCACGATGGCGGGATGCGTCGGCTCGAAGAGATGCGCGATTTTTTCATTCAGACGATCGACCGCTATCGTGTATTGGATCAAATCGTTCGTGCCGATACTGAAGAATTTCAGGCGTCTGGCCAGAGCGTTGGCCACCATCACGGCGGACGGGGTCTCAATCATCGCGCCAATTTCAATCGCCTCGTCAAAAGCGATGTTCCCCTTACGCAACTCGGTTTTATATTCTTCGAGGAGCGCGTTGGCCTGGTTCAATTCGTCCAGCCCTGAAATCATCGGATACATCAGTTTGATATTGCCCTCGGCGCTGGCGCGCAGGATGGCGCGCAGTTGATTGCGGAAAACGTCCCCTTCCTGCAAACATAAACGAATCGAGCGCCAGCCGAGAAACGGGTTTGTCTCGGTGGTCGCTTCGCCGGTGGAAAGGAATTTGTCGCCGCCCAGGTCAAGCGTGCGGATGACGGCCGGATGCGGTTTCAACGCGGCGGCCACTTGACGGTAGGACTGGTATTGCTCCTCCTCCGTCGGCATGGTTTCGCGGTTGATGAAAAGATATTCCGTACGAAACAGCCCGACGCCTTCCGCTCCGTTCGCCCGGACCGCTTCCGCATCGGCGGCTTGTTCGACGTTGGCCGATAGAGTGACGCGGTGGCCGTCAAGCGTCACTGCCGGTTTGTCGAGCGTGTCCCGCAGGTGTACTTCCAGGGTGTCCTGCTTGCTGATGAGCTTGCCATACTCGAACAGCGTCTGCTCGGTGGGGTTGATGATAATGACGCCGTTGTAACCATCGAGCAAGGCATGCTCGCCGGCCTCCAATTGCAGGCTGGCATTTTTTAAACCCGCGACCGCCGGGATGCGCAACGAACGGGCCATGATGGCGGTGTGCGACGTCTTGCCGCCGGTGTCGGTGGCAAAACCCAGGACCTTGTGCTTGTCCAACTGGGCGGTGGTGGAGGGCGTGAGGTCATGGCTGATGATGATGCACGGCTCCTTGAGATGTTTCAGGTCCACATGTGCCATCCGCCCCAGCAGATTGTTAAGCACACGCCCGGTGACATCACGCATGTCCGCGGCGCGTTCGCGAAGATAATCGTCCTTCACCGCCGCCAGTGTGGTCGCGTAGCGCTCCGCCACCGAGTGGAAGGCGAATTCGACGTTCACCTTTTGTGCTTGAATCATACGGATGACTTCGTCCAGCAGCGTGCGGTCTTCCAACACGAGCAAATGGGCGTCAAAAATGCCGCCGTCCGCCGCTTTCATTTCCATGCTGACCTTGTGCTGAACTTCCAAAATTTCCTGGCGGGTCTGGGCGAGCGCTTTTTCGAGTCGGTTCACCTCTCCCGGCAATTCCGCGTCGGTCAGTTGATGGTGAGGAATGGAAGCGTGGGATTTGCCAAGCACAAGGATTTTCCCCTGGCATACGCCGGCTGAAACCGGAATGCCCCGGAAACTCTTTTCCCCTTTGCGAGCAAGCTCTGGCATGGACAATTATTAACCGGACTTGGCGCGATTGAAAAGAAATTCTTGGCGACCAAAATAAACGCGCAGCAAAATGAATCAGGCAGGCTTGATGCCTGCCGGGATTTTGCCCGGCATTGCCATCGACGCAAGAACCGAATAGTTTCCAGTGCTTATGGTGCGATTGGTTTTATTCGATATTGACGGCACATTGATCAATACCGGCGGCGCGGGCATGAAGGCGTTTGGCCGCGCGTTTGCCACGGTTTTCAATATTCCCAACGGTTCGGAGCGGCTGAGGTTCGCCGGTCGCACGGACACAAGCCTGGCGCGGGAATTTTTTAGCCTGAACGAAATTGAACCGACACCGGACAATTTCCGACAATTCTTCGACGCTTATGTTTTCTGGCTGGCGCAGACGGTCACCGAAATGGACGGCACGACTTTACCAGGCGTTTGGGAATTCCTTCGCGAACTGCAAGCGCTGCCCCAAGCGCCGACGCTCGGCTTGTTGACCGGCAACATCCGGCTCGGCGCGGAAATCAAGCTGCGCCATTTCAATCTTTGGGAAGTGTTTCAATCCGGCGCGTTCGCGGATGACCACGAGGACCGTAATCAGATTGCCATCATTGCTCTTCAACGTGGCAGCTGCCTGCTCAATGCGAAATTGCACGGCGAGCAAATCCTGGTCGTCGGCGACACGCCGCTCGACATCGAATGCGCCCGGGCCATCGATGCCAGAATGCTGGCGGTGGCCACCGGCGGCGCAACTCTGGAAAAGTTAAAAGCGCATCAGCCCGATTGGCTGGTGGAGGATTTGCGCAAAGCCAGCGCACAGGAAGTTTGCCAATAACGCCGGATTGGCCTCAATGTGAATGCGCCTTGCCGGTGCCGCACAGACCGCACGAACTGGGAACTCCCGTGCATGACCGCGATTCTTCACCACTCCCGCCGCTCGAGGCAAAGACGGAAAGCTTCTTGGACAAATGCGTCGAACCGCAATGCGGGCAATGCGTGCCTTCCCAATGCGTGGAACGAACAAGCACTTCGCTGTCTTTTCTGCACTCCGCACAATGAAATTCGTAGATTGGCATGCCAGCAAGATACCTGTCCCCCGTAAAGCTTCAAGCTTTTGAGAATGGTGTTTTTTTGGCCGGACCGAGGTCCAAAAACATGAACCAAATCATCCCGATACGGAGCGAGCTTCGGCAAAACTTCGCCATCACCGCATCCAGACCTCCGTGCGACCGATCAGCGAAATGCCGATGAAGCCGCGCACTTCCAGCCGGTTGGTTGAGGTCAGCGTCATCTTGCACTTGTAGGTCTTGCCGTTCTCCGGATCGTAAATCCTGCCGTTTTCCCAACGTTTTTTCCCGGAGTAAGCGAAGCCGTTCATGATTTCCAGGCCGACAATCGGCTTGTCGCGTAACTTCGGATCGTGATTGTTCGGGTCGTTTTTCGGTTTGCCGCCCAAGCCCTTTTCGTCGTCAGGCGGCCAGTTAGGCTCCTTCAACTTGATGATCTTTCCGTGAAACATCTCGTTCACTTTAAAGATTTCGACCTGGCCTTTGTTATCGGTGGTGTTCCACACTCCCAAGATTTCATTTTCCTCTGCCGCGAGCACGGAAAACGATGTCGAAATCAAAACTCCTAGCAGAAATGAGGTGGGTTTTATCAAGGAAGACGATATTGAACATTTAAGGCAGACCTGCAAGGTGGATTTCCAAACCGGCGCTGTTTCAGCCCTACATCAACGTTCTTATCCAACCCGCGAACCGGCGACAGAGCAAAAATCCCGGAAATAAAAGTGCCGTGAAGAAAATCTCCCCGCCGGAATTCTTTAAGGCGGGCGGCAGGTAATGAAACCAGGGGAGTTGAACCAGTGGCTGGTTCAACCAGCCACCGAGCGGATGATAATTCAGAAACTGCCCGATAAAAATCTGCGCCACGAATACGAACCAAAGCCAAATCAACAGGACGGTCGCGGCCACGCGTCCGGTGCGCGTGGCGAACCAGGCGATCGCGCACACGAAGAAGTGTCGTTGCAGTTGCGGACGAACCTGGAGCAGTTCCAGTTGTTCCAAAACAGCTCGCTCGTTTTCCGCCAGACTGGTGAGCGGCAGTTGCCCGCTTTGCGCGCCGTCAAGCAGGGCACCCGCGTAAATACGGGCAGTGATAAATCGCAAAAAAACAAACGCCGGGAACACCGGCAACGCCGACCAAAAGTAGTAACCGTTGAGAAACTGCAGAAGTTGTTGCGGGTCAGGATCGGCAAGACTGGGCGCGTAACCGTGTTTGGTCGCAAAACTGTCGTACAAAAAATACGGCGCTGTTTTCAAAACCGTCACGGGAATGGAAACGATGACGTAAAGCGCAGCCAGCAACATGCAACCGAGCAAGCGTCGTCGAATCAGACCCCACACCAAGCGGAACTGATAGAAGGCGCGCCATTGGCCGGNNCATAAAACATCGCGGCGATGAACAGCATCACACCCAACACGCCGAGGAGCGGCCCGACGGCAGCCTGTTCGTAACCCTTGTTGAACGAATTGTTCCAGCCGTCGTACCAGGCAAAGAGCCAGAGCGCGCAAGCCGGCACGGTCAGCACCCACGTATTGGCGATGGCTTGCGCTCCGAGTATTGCGTTGCGTCCCAACGAGAGGCAGCACGCTTCGGCGAACTGTTTGAGGTAAGTAAAAAAAACCGTTTGATCGTCGCGCCGGATCGCCTGTCGGAAGTTCTGTTGCGCGAACCAGTTCGGCCAGTGGAGATGTTCGCGAGTTTGCGGTTGAGCGGCGAGGAATTCCTCAAAGCAACCGCCCTTGGCGGCGTGACCGCTGCGCGACCACCAGTATTTCAAGATGCAACGTTGCGCCAGCCGATACGTCCAGCCGACAATCATCAAACTGCCGAGGAACGATTGGGTGAAAGCCATGCCCACAAAGAATTTCAACGGCGCGAACAGTGCGCGACGCAAAACACTTGGCCGCGTCACACTTGATTGAATGACCGGCGGCGCGGCAAGCGCGTATGCCTCTTGAATCGGCGGAGTGGCAGCGGTGTTCATGCAATGGCCTCCGCAAGCACCGGGCCTTCGGAGAATTCGGTTTTGAAATCCATCAGTTTACCGAGTGTGGCGGCGAGTTGAATTTGATCGACGCGATGATCTACCACCGCGCATTTCGCAATGCCCGGCCCGAAAATCAGGGCAAAGATTTCGTGCGCCGACCGCGTGTTGAAATGATGCTGGCACGGAACCGCGGTCAGCGGATTGTTATCGCGCCCGCAGTCCGGAACGACGACGAAAATGGTGTTGTCGCGATATTCGGCATCGGCTTCCACTGTCGCGACAATCTGGCGGACGCCTTCGTCCATGTTCGCGATAGCGCGGGTGTAGTGATTGACATTGCCCCAGTGGACATAATCGCAGTCCTGGTAATTGACCATGACCAATCTGGGTCGGAGTTCCTTGATCGCCCGGAGGGTCAACTCGGTGAGCAAACGGTCACCGCGCGGGTTCACGAGGCCGGTCTCGCCGTAATATTTGCGCCAGCGTTCCCAAAACTGCGTCAACTCCGGGCCTTGACCGTCCTTTTCAGTTGCGCGGCGATCAATCGCTTCGAGTTTGGCGAGGTCGTGCTGTTTTTGCTTGAGCTGTTTGCCGTCCCATTGGCCGGCGGCGATTTGCTGGCGCAAAAGATAGGTTTTGAACCGGCGCAAGCTGAGCGTGTTGGAGCGGAAATGCGCCCCGAACAGATGGTGGTTGCTGAAATTGTAAAACTCCTCGTCCGCGCGGTCTTCGCTGTTAACGATGAGCGCCTGGTGGTCGGGCACATCGTAAGCCTTGCGGAAATATTCAAACACCGTCGGTACGGTGGATTCAAAACGCGCGCCGAGAAATTTTCTCTGCACGTCCCGGAACTTGTCGTATTTGCCGGTGATGATGTAGAGCGTGCCCTCGCCGTGGCTCGTGTTTATGTCCTTGATGGTGGCAATCTCCATTTTCTTGAACAGCGTGCCGCGCCGGGCTAATTCGTGGCAGAGAAACGGGCTGTAAGTCTGTTCGGGATCTATGGTCTCGCGCCGCCGTGCCCCGCCGCCAAATCGGATAATGACCACATTCGGACCGCGATAGGCAGGTCTCGCCGTCACAGCCGTCTCCGGCAGTAGCTCAACCGCAAATAATGGGCCTCCCGTGGCCAGTGCGCCTGTTCCCAGGGCAACTTCCTTGAGGAAAGCTCTTCTGGGTAACTGTGCCACGCGTAAGTATGCATCACTCATAACATCTGAGGTTCAAAGAATTCATCGCCGCAGCAAACCAATGTCCGCGCTGTGCGGTCATTAATCAAGACCCGGTTTTCGATGATAAAGTTTCAACTATCTCTGCAACAGGCGACGGTTCGTGCGGGTCTGAATCGGGATTTCGATAGTCGCCACGCAAACTCTCAGCGTGGCTTGGCTTCTTTTTCACCGCGTCGCAGAACTTTTTCCATTTCATCCGGGTCGTCCAGCGGGAAGGAGGGCAGCAGACGCGCTTTCCCGTAGTCCGGGTCTTTTGGGTCTTTGGCTTTTTCCGGGTCAAAGATGCGCAGGTCCACGGGCGCGCTTTTGTAGGGTCCGAAATCCGGATTCGTGGTGAAGCAATCGGAGAAATCGTTCGCCAGGGCATCAAACATGTTCAGCGGCGGCAGGCCAAAAATTTGGTAGAGCGTGCGATGCATGCTGACGATGGTGGTATGTCGGTGCGAGACATAGCCGCGCTTGGCCCACGGGCTGATGAGCAACAGGACGCTGCGCTGGGCGTCCACGTGGTCCGGCTCGCCGCCGGAGTCATCTTGCGTCACAAAGATGGCCATGTTTTTCCAGTAAGGTGTGCGCGTCAGGAATTCGATGATCCGGCCCAATGCCAGGTCGTTGTCCGCCATGTACGAGGCGAGATAGGGATAGCCTTTTTCGGGTTTGAGTTCGCTGCCGTGGTCGTTGCAGATGGCGATGTTGATGAACTGCGGGAAACGCTGCTTGCCGCTAAGGAACAGTTTCTCAACGTCCTTCATGAACCAGTGGGCGCGATACTGGTCGGGGATGTTCGTGTTGAAAATCGGGAACTCGCGGCACGTATTCTCGTAGAGAACCTTGGGCATCGGGATGTTGACGACTTCGCGCGCGCCGGTGGGATGCTCGTCTTCATCTTCTCCAACGCCGGGAAACTCAAATCCTTCGCCGTAGTTGCGAAACCGGATGCCGCTGCGCGCCAGGTGTTCCCACATTGAGCCTGCCTCCGGATAATCCTCCGGAATGAGCGAACCGTTCGATCCCATCGCGTAGCGGCGACCGGGAGCGCTGCTGTTTTTCCTGAACGACCAACCGACCGAGTAGGTCATCTGCATCAGGTTGTTCGGTTGCACACCCACCAGCCAGCGATGACCAACGCCCGACGCTTCCGGCTCCATGTAAAAGTTGTCGCTCACGGTAAACTGCCGCGCCAGCGCGTTGTGGTTGAGCATCACGCCGACGTCTTCAAGTTTGGGTTGGCCCTTGCCCTCAATCGTCTGGTGCAATCCCCAGCGCAGCAGACTCGGGTCGTGTTTCGCGCCGGGGACGCGATCAAAGATGGTATCGTAAGTGTGGTTCTCTTTCGTGATGAAGACCACGTATTTGATCTCCTTCGAAACCTTCCCCGGTACGGTGGGAATGACGGGTGAGGACATCTTTTCCCGGTCAGCGCGATGATCCGTCATGCCGTTGTAGGTCAGCACATCCACCGTCATGGTTTTGAGTTCGGAATCGGAGGGCACATCGAGAACGCTGACGACTCCGCGCATGCCGAGGAAATCGCTCTTGGGAATTTCCTTGCCCGCGTTTGGACCATTGCCGAAACCGCGGAAGCAGATGCTAACGAGCTGCCGTCCATCCGGCGAAAGCGCTACGCGGTAGGGGTACCACGCTGTCGGGATGTGGCCAATAACGCCGAGCGTCTCCGTGTCCAACACGGCGATGGCGTTGATGCCCAACTCGGCGACGTAAAGACGCTTGCCGTCCGGGGAGACCGCCATGCCCGAAGGGCTCACGCCCCTCACCTTTGCCACCAACGGCGACGGGACGATGCGCTGCTTTGCGACAATTTCATTCCGCACCAGGTCAATTCGCTCGATCATGTCGTTGTTGCCGTTGGACACAAAAAGCACGTTGCCCTGCGCGGTCAGGAAATTGGGAGCGCTGCCGCCCACGGTCTTGCCGTTGTCCGACGGCGCGCCAACCAGCAGACCCGTCTTCAGGCGACTGATGACCTTGGGTGATTCCGGTTTCGAGACATCCACACCCCAGACGGAAAATGATTCAGGCACATTCGGCTCGCCGAGACCGGGAATGTTCCGCCCCTCAAACTCAACTCCGTCGCGCGCCTCTTTGCCGGGGTAACCGAAGGGCGGAAACGTGAGACCGCGCTTATCAAAGCGAGCGTCACTGGGCGGCGGCACCGGGCGGTATTCAAACAGTCCGATATTCGCGGCGTAAACCTTGTCTCCCACCACCGACAGCGCGTAAGGATAACGTCCCACTGGCACCGAGCCGACCACCAGCCTGCGCTCGGCGTCAATCACCACGACGCGAAAGTTGGTCACGTCCGCGCAATAAAGATATTTGCCGTCGGCACTCACCTTTACATCCGTGGCGTAGCTGTCGTCGTATTTGCGTCCGCCAACTTCGGTGTTCAACGAGATTTCAATGATCTTCGCGGGCGAGGCAATGTCGAAGACATAAATCGCTCCCGTGTCCCCGCTACTCCAGTAGAGCTTCAGGCCGTCCGGCGAAAAATCCGCGCCACCGCCGTTCGACGCTCGCTCCTTCTTCCCTTTTCTCCGGGTCATCGGCGGGTTGACCACCGTCACCACCGGCTTCGGCTCGCGCCAGTCGGTAATGATCTGGCCGACCCCGTCACTGGCCACGAACAACGTCTTGCCGTCGCGACTCATCGCCAATCCGTAGGGTTCCCGGGCCACCGGAACATGCCGGCCGACTGGCTTCAAGTAGCGCCCGGTTGCGAGAATCGTCAGCCCGTTCGGGTCGTGGGTGGCATAGGTGTTGACGGAGGGCGCACGGAGGTAAGGTTGATCCACGGCGCATGCGGTCAAGGCCAGCCCCATCGCGGTAATGACGAGAGAATTCAAACGCAACGACATGCGGGGATTCTGGTTGCAGGCATATTATGTTGGCAATTGATCTCTGCGACAGATTTTTCCCAGCGCCCACTTCGAGCCACTCGTAATATCAGTCTCAGAACAATGCCGATGGTGAATCATTCTCAGGAGATTGTCCATCTCCAGCAACTGGAACACCTACCACCAGGTAAAGGCTGGATCGGGCGCCGGTCCAGTGTAGTTCCAAGAGTACGTATTGGTGGGAAACTGGAAAAAAGCGGTGTGACCGTCGCCAAACAACACGTTGAAGCGGTATTGTCCTTTGAAGTTGTGCCACTGGCTCCACGGATCGTTTTTGTCCCGGTCCGCCCACCAAGGCCAGTCGCCCGAGACGAGTTTGTTGGATGGACTGCGGGCGATCTCGGCTGTTTTCATCGGGGTGGCTTGAGGGGTGTCCTTGGTGGCCTGGGAGTCGCCGGTCACGTGTTTGATCCGAAGAGTTTCCACCGCCCAGACCGTAAGGTAACTATTGCCCCACGCATCGTAACAACTACGGATGTTTTTCGGAAACGTAGCCTTCCAAAGCGAATCACCTTTGTCCGCCGGGCAATGCCATGCTTCTACGGCCGGCACGTATTTGTTCAGTGGCCGTCTGTCCATTGGAACTTGTCCGCCGTGGAGCGTCATGACACCGGTTTTGCCGCCCATTGTGCCCCAGTCTTCATAAACCGGATACAAGTCCCGATTATCGTCGGCGTACAGGTGCAGACCAATGGCCATTTGGTGAAGGTTGCTATTGCACTTGATCGTCAGAGCTTTCGCTTTCGCATTACTGAGGGCGGGCAACAGCAGACCGGCCAGAATTGCAATGATCGCGATGACGACAAGGAGTTCGATGAGTGTAAAAGCCCAGTTGTTAAACCGGCCCGCGCGATCATAAGTTTCAAAACGCATAACGTCTCTGGTTTGAATCATACGGTGACGACTCCCTGATACCACTTGACCCGAGCAACGTCAATCTGGCGCCTCACAAATCACGGATTGCAACTTGGCGCTCTCACCGTTCGGAGTTCCGCCTTCAGACGGCTCGCGGAACAAATGGCCGATTCATTCCATCATGAAATGCAGTTGAACCTGTACCGCTTGTTCAGATAATCGAATCCATGAGCATGCCGCCAAATTCAATGAGTGAACCGTCTGCCGGCACTTCCTGCCGTAACCAATGTATGCGGCAAACTGTCTGGCGCGTGATGTTGGCGTTGTTGCTGATGTTGCCGCAGTTCAACGCGACGGCGGCTGTCCCTTCCGGCTGCAAACCGCCGGAACTGGTCATTTCCCGCGAGCACCCGCTCATCATCCTTTATGGCCCGGGCACCGGCGAACTGACTGTGAAGTGTTGGCAAAACTTGCCGGCGGACATCAAACTTTGCTGCGCCGTGACGATGGACCCCTCCGCGCTGGATGTGACGGAACGACTCGAAGCATGGCGACGCAACTTGCGAGTCGTGCAGCGCCACAAAATTCCGATTGTGCTACAGGTCGCCGGCGATGAGGTTGAATGGACGACCCCGTTGGGGGTGATCGAAACTTTGCTGAAAGAATTCTCCTGCATCAAAGCCGTGCAAGTGGTGGAATGGCGCTGCGCCTACTACAGCAAGTTCGGCGGCGATCTCGACATGGCGATACCGGCGAACCTGCGTTATCTCGCAGAGCTGCTAAAACTCTGCGGGCGCTACGGCAAACATCTTTCGTTGCAATTCCAAACGGACTTGATTCACCTGGGCTGCGACCAACTGGCCGGCCCGCTGCGCGAAGTGTTTCGCACCTACAGTAACTATCTCCTGCCGCAGAATGAGTGCATCCCGCCATCGTATTACTCCACCCAGGCGGCAACCTGGGGACTGTGGCTGGCGGGCTATTGTGAAAACTGGGGCATGGAGCCGCAATGGTGGTGGTGGACCAAAGGCGAGTCATACTTCATCCGACCCGGCGTTTTCGGCACGGAAGCGGAGTTGGAAACAGACGAGGACCGGTATGCGCGACTCTATCGCGCGTTCATCATCGAAGGCGCGCTCATGGGCGCGACGGTGTTTTCGATTGAGCCGCCACAGGACATCTGGCACGGAGAATTCACGGACAAGCGGCACTTCGACAACGTCATCTATCCGACGCTGCGGCAAATCATCGAACAGAAACTGATTGTCAGCAAAGAGGATGTTTTCAAGCAGACGAAGGTTGCCTATCAAATGAAAGAGTGCAAGACCTTGCCGGATTACGACGCCATGCTTCAGGACGTGGATCTTGAACTCGCGAAAGGGCATCTTGAGCGAGCCGCCTACGGAACGTTGCTTCCCCACCTGATGAAAGAAATGATCCCCGACACCGGTGGACGTTATTACTTCATCCCGTTGCTTCCCGTCGGCACGCCCCAGAATATCGTGAAACGTTTCGAGAAAATCATCCAACCCGGCGAATGTTCATCCGTCGAAGCCTATCGCCAGCTTCTCAACCGCTATTATCCGCCGACCGAAAACAGCGGCGACAGTTCCGCCAACAACCGGGCCTGCGTGTTGAAGTGTGGCCGGGCGATTGCCGTCATGCAATCGCGCGAGAATCTGTTCGAAAAGCAACCCTTCGCGGTCGGATTGCCGCGATGGACTACCGGCCTCAAAGCTAAAGTTGAAAACGGTGCATTGCGCCTGTCATGGGACAAGGATGGTGAAGCGCAATCGTATCGTGTCTGGAAATGGATCCCCGGCGCGAAGGTTTACCCGGAATGGGAGTTGGTTAAGGAAGGGATTAGCGAGAACTCATGTTTGCTCCCAGGAATCGAAATCGGAACATTCGGTGTCACGGCCAAGACCACCGCGAGGAAACGTCTCGAAGGCACGGTGAACTTCACGGACTACTTGTTGTTCAACGCGGATGAAAGTCCGATCATTGAACAGATTGTGGTCACAAAGGACGGAAGCCGGACCGGGAAGATTGCATGGACCGACGAATCCTTACCCGCGATGCAAGAAGTCTGGCGCCTCTTCGACGGCGTAGAGAAGGGACGTGAGAAAGAGGCCGCAACCGTGCTTGAAAGTTTTAGCGGACTGATCAACGCGTTCGAGGCGAAGAATCTGGATCGACTCATGTCCTTCTACGATCCGGATTACCGCGATAGCAACGGTTACAGCACCGAGTACGTGCGCCGCGCCTGGCTCTGGTGGTATCAACGCACCGTAGTCCCGTACGTCGTCGCGCAAGTGCGCAAGTGGGACACCACACGCGCGGCGGATGGCGTGATCAGTTTCACGGCCTGGAATCGCTTTCGCGGCACGATGCTTTGGGATGAACCCTTCGGCTATCACGGCCGCGTTCGGATTCCCCGACACGACGGCGAACGGGTCACCTGGACTTGGAAGCGCAACATGAGCGGATCATGGAAACTGGTTCAGACCTCACCGGCGTTGCCGAACTTTGGCGAGATGCTTTGGAACAGCCGGGGCCACGACGTGGATCACAAGATGGAGGAATTCTCGGACACCCCCAAGTCGAGGGGCGAGAAATGAGAAAGAACCGAGGTTTGAGGACACGCTTAAACAGCGGAGAGCAGCTTTGCGGCAGCCAGAACGTGCGGGGTTGGCGGGAAAACGACTTCTGATGTGTCAGATTTCTCCATTGAAGGCGCGGGGCAGGCAGGCGTTCATGCTCAGGCGGCGAGGAGGTGGTGGAGGGTGGAGTCGAGGAGGTGCGCGCCGCTTCTGTTCATAATAGATCGAAGGCCGTGATGATACCGAGTAGCCGTTCTTCGCCTTGAATCTCCTCGGTGACCAGCGTCGGATGGTCGTTCATCCGCGGGAGGATTTTAGCGATGGACGTTTGGCGATCACAGCAGATCGCGCCCTTACCCCCCGATGACCTGCCCGATGTGTTCCAACACGGTGGACGCCCCTCGCCAAAAGATTCACTGTCGCGCAGCACTAGTGCCCGGGCGGCGCGTAACAGAGGCACATTTACGCGAGGAGCGGCGGGAGTGTCGCTGCTGCTGGCGGTCAAGATTTCTGCCGCATAGGTATACATACGAGTGGGTGTTAGGCTCGTTTGCCAGCCGGTGTTTTTGGCGGCTCCCAAACTTGAAGTTTGACTCTGAGGTAATCAATCATCTGCGGCGGGAGGGGTAAAATGGCGGTCCCGAGTTTTTCGCCCTGCGACTGGGAGTTGTCGTCCTGTCCGTCAGCGTGGTCGGCGGCGAACTCGCCCCCGGTGAGGACTTCGAAGGTTTGAGCGCGCAGGCGGAGTTCCTCATACATGCGCTCATCGTAGGTGCCCGCGAGAAAAGGCACGCCGATTTCGAGGCAGACTTTGGCGGTGGCGGCGGCGGCATCGCGTTCGCGAAAGGTTTTGCTGCCGATCCGGTCGGCGCGTCCAGTCCGCTGTTCGAGCACGGCAGGATTCCAAGCCAGATCGTAATGCACGACTTGGCGACAATGACGATGAAGGTCAATGCCCTCTTGACCGACGGACGTGCAAACCAGCACCTCGGGCAGCAACGGGGTGTTGAAACCACTGAAGATGCGATCGCGGGTGGCAGCCTTGGTGCTCCCGTTCACCAACGCGACAAACTGCTGATCCCGCAGGCGAGTGGCCTGATAGAGCGCGCCACGGGCAGAGTCCGGTTTGTTGATGTGGCCGCTGGAGGCTTTCATATCTTCCAAAAAAACGGCAATGCGCTGGGCCATGCTTTCATGCTGATTGGGGAGATGGTCAAAGAACCGCGAAGCGAGCAGTTCGCCCCAGCCGGATTCGTGGAGGTCGCCGTTTTGGGGCAAGAGGCGGAGCAGGACGGAATCCCGGAGGACGGCCCGCCGGAGNNCCTGAAGCACCAGTGCGCGAGTTAAAAAGTCCACGCCCTCGGTTTCGGTCTCATTGGCGTCGGCTGATTCGTGCGCTTCCGGGACGGTGAGTTGCCAAAGAAATTTGTGAATCGTGCGCAACGTGGAAACGACGACGTTGGGACCGGCCTCCGACCAAATGCGTTGCGGCTCGGCACCGAGCCAGAGACTGGGGGACAGTGCGTAAGAATCGAGAATCGGAATTTGTTTTTGCGTCCGAGCGCGTAACCGGGTGGCCCGCAAGTCGTCGGCCAGTGACGCGATTTTTGCGGAAGACGGCTCGCGGTCATTGGGGGGATATTTGGTATGGCAGCCACGTTCGTCAAATGACGGGCTTTCCTCGCTCTGGTCTTCCTCCTCGCCGCCGTAGGGGAGGCCATAAGGATCGGCAATCCAATCGAGGGCAGTCATACCGTTGAGCAAACGTTCAAGCAATTTGTCCCGAATACCCGTCTTCAGAAAACGGCGAGCCAGGATTTGTTCGGTGGCACGATAAAGAAAAACGCGGTCCACACGTTCGCCAATAACGTCAATGCCAAACAGGAGCGAAAGGCGGGCGAGTTCCGAGAGTTCGGCACCCTCCAGAATGAATTGCTCGGGTGTGAATGGAAAAATCGTGCCGCTCGCCCAAGCCACGGACCAAAGCAGGCGATCCAAGCCGAGGACGACGAGATCACGGTCGCGTCCCGTGAGACGAGCGCGCAAGGTTTTAAGTTGGGCCTCGCCGCCCAAACACCGCTTTTTGCCAGCCGCCAATTCGTCGCGGATGCGGTCGCTGAGAATTTCATGAAGCCGCTCGGCGGTGTTGGTGCGGAAACAAAAAATGAGGACTTTCTCACCGGCCTGCCAGTGGCGCAGGCCTTCGTCAACGACGGCGGAAAGTTTCGGGTGCTTGGGATCATGGCGTTTGTTCACCATGTCGAAAAGGATGTCGAGGTAACGCCGGGCATCTTGAGAGTCGCTCAGAGATTGCTGGACACGGCGGCCCTCGGCGCTGGCGTGCAGCGTGGAGTAGCAGCCGGTGAGGTCGCTGCCGAGAGAGGAACGGCCCTTGCCGCCTTTCATCTCGGAAACGCAACGCATGAGTAGGTATTGGGGAAGTTCTGCTTCGCCGCGAACATCCAAGCCGGGGGCGGCATGAAGTATGTGTCCATCCGGGCGAGCAAGCACGTCCGGCAATGGCTGACCGTATTCAGCTCCGATGAGGAAAAGACGGTGGTCGGTTTGGCGACGGTGGCGGATCACCAATTTACCAAGTTCACGGGAAAGGTCGGCGTTGTAAGCGAAAAGATACAAGGCTTCCTTGAGGAACTGGCGAATATCCGGATCAGTGCCAGCGATAGCTCCGGAAATTATTTTTGCCAAATCACCGCCGTGATCGGTGATGACGCCATCGAGCTGCGCGAGGGTGACGCTCTTTTCCCGCGCGGTCGCCAAACTAGGAGAATTCCAACCCTCGTCGAGGGCTTGCGCCGTAACGCGGTGGGGAATGCGAACCCAAGCCCGGCTAAAATGGCGACTATGACTTTCCGCATTGGCGAGCACGGGCCGGATAGTTTGCTCACGGAATTTTTTCAAGCGCTCGACCCGGACCAAAGAATCAGCCTGGGTGGGACAAGGCTGCATGTCATCGGAGACCTTGAGGATCTCCAGCATTTCATCGGGCCGTAGTTGAAACGGTGTGGCCGTGAGCAAGAGGGCGCGGCGAACATGCGGAGCGATATAATCTCTAAACTCGAAAAAACCATTGGCACCGGACTGGGGGCCGTTTTTCCAGTTGTGGGCCTCGTCCACGATGAGCAGCGGGAAATCACGTTGGATGCTGCGAAGCGTTGCCAGGCGATAGATATTGATGAGCTGGTGCTCAATCTTACGAAAAGAATCCTCACGATTGCGGAAGAAGGGCGTGGCAACTTCGCGGCAGATTTCCAAAAGAGATTCAAGGTCAGGGATGTCATTTGCGGTGAGCCGGTTAAGGATGGTCAAAAACTCCTCCTCGGTGAAAGGCAGCCGGTTGGCTTCGTCTTCCGTCAAGTCAGTTAGACCGTCGGGGCGGGACGGCCAGCCGTCTGGAGCGCCCTTGAGCAGGCGCTGGCGGTTTTCATAATTGAAGCGGTTGCTCCAATAGCGGAACAGGACACCGAGGGTGAAGCGGCGCTTGAGGTCATAGTCGAGCAATTTATCGCCGCCGAACAAACCCATGCGCGCGACAATGACCTGGTGCTGCCGACCGGGTTTGCGGAGGGCAACGGCCAAATCATCCAAGCGATCCACGGCCAGCGGGGAGAATAGCAAGTCATTCGACTGATTTTCAGGAGGAACGCAACGCCGCTTGAACTCGGAAACCTCGCGAAACCATTTGCGACAGAGGGCGTGATTATTCGGCGTGAGGACGAGCACCCGCTGATAGCAACCAGCAAGGTCTGGCTCAATGCGCGATTGTTTCAGGTGCGCCAATATAGAATAGGCCAAACCCAGAGCGACAAAAGTTTTGCCCATGCCGACCTCATCGGCAAGGATTTGAATCTCGAAACGTTGCGTGGATTTGGGATGGAAAAACCTTTCCAAGAGAACCTCCACCGTGCGCAACTGGCGGGCGGCGTCTTCAGGACGCTCCTTCATGCGGTTGTCGCGACCTAAATTAAAATCTAGCGATGGGGTGATCATGTTTTGAGCATCGTTTCACCGTTGAGCACAGCCTTCCGGTAGCGCCCAAATGCCTTGTTGGAGGCGAACAAAGCGGGATGGTCTGCGACCAGTTTTCCCATAAGGCGAGAAATTTTACCATTCACCTGCTGAAGGTGCTGTTGCCAGACGGTGGCCAACCGCTCGGGAACCGGATGGGAACCCGCCAACTGGAGACAAGCGAGAATTTCGACCAACTGAAAGCCAGCGGCAGTGGGCGTGCGGCGTCCCGCCACCACGGCGTCGATAATCGTTTGAGCGAGGGCGAAGGGACTGACCGGGCCGAGCAAAGCCAAACGCATGGCTGGTTCGGACTGGGTGGCAGACCGTAGGTCCTGATTCAAGCCGGCGAGCGCCTCGACGAATTCGCGGATTTGATATGACTGGATGCGCGACTTATCCACCCCGGAGGCAATCGCGGTGGCAAGCATGGATTGGTCGCCCGATGGCCCACCAGCATTTGGATCGGGAAAGAGTTGCTCCCAAGCAATCCGTCCCTGGTAGTAGGAAATAAGGTGGTTTTCCTCAATGGATTGTTTGCCGGGGGAAATCGGAAGACTGGCGCGAGCCGAGGCTTCAACATTCAGAGGAAACGGCCGTCCCGCCGGACAACCGTCCCAGCAAATCTGAATTTCCTGATCGGTGAGCAAACGGGTGAGAATTTGGTCCGATAGCGAAACAGGGAAGACGTATTTGGTAGAGTCCTTGGTTTGTTCGAGAGAAAGGAGGGTTTCACCGGGGATGCCGTCCTTGTCGAGAAGGCGGGCGTGCCAAAGAAACCCGCCGCCGTCAGCAGCCGTTTCAATGCGAAGTTCCAATTTATTATCATCGGCAGTGACGGGTGCGAGGAGAACCTGACGGATAAACTCAGGCCAAGGCTCATCCGCCGGTCCCATTTCCGGCGGTCGCAGGCTGTGGATGTTGGCATTCGACAGCACGATGGGTTGGCCGACCAAATCAGGCAGCACGGAGTCAAAGTCAGAATTGTGAAGGGAGCGGCGAAGAATCACCCCGGCCTCCGTGTTTGCATTGCCTTCTCCGGGAATGAAGCCCCAGCCATGCGCCGTAAAGTTGGCCGATCCGAGATAGGCCAAACCACTGCGTGTGCCCTCGACCAAAACGACTTTGGCATGAAGAGCGCGAGTGCTGGTGAAACCTTCCATCCCACCCAATTCCTCCGGGTGAACCTCGGGGTTCACCGGCTGGGCGGTCGCTTTGACGCCAAGAGCCTGCCAATCTTGCGCGGCGTAGGCCGGAGGCAAAACAGGGATGAGTTCGCCGTTCGGATTTTTGAAGGCATCGGTCAGCAGGCGAACTTCGGCGTCGGGAGCGAGCGGTCCAAAATTCTTGAGTTGAGCCAAAAACGAAGAGAGGGTCAGGCTGGCATCTTGGGACCAAAAAGGTGAGAGAATGGAGATGCGTTTGACGGGTTCGCCGACGGGCCAACGCCCCACGAACTCGCGCCACAGCCGGGATTGCCCGGTGGACCAGACAAAGGAAGTATCCGGGTCAGCATTGCCGTTAAGCCAGGGTTGCACGGTCTCGATGGAACGGCGAATGAGTTTGCGAGCATCAACGGTGAGCCAAGATGAAAGGGCCGTTTCCATGCCCACCAATCCTTGAGTGATGAGCGCGGCCTCTTTTTTTGATTTGTGAGAGACCGTGAGGACAGCGATGACTTCTCGGTTTTCGCGATACCCCTGTTTAGTGAGGTTGGCGCTGCCAACAATCAATCGCACGGCGCGTTCAAATAGAAGGAGCGTGACCTTGGCATGGAGCACAGAACCGCGCGGGCTGACGACCGGCCGCACGTCCAAGCGGAGCGAGCGCGGACGCCCCCGGTAGCGACGGGCTTCGGTGAGAATGACCGCAGCGTCGAGTTCAAAGAGACGTTTTTCCAGAGCGATACGGGTGGCCCAACTCTGGTCATCCCACGCGCCAAGCCCGAAAACGGAGGGCAAAAAATCTGTCTCCAGGAATTCCGGTCGAAGATCAAACGTGGTGGCAAGCAACCCTTGCATGGCGCCCCAATGCAGGTCTGGAACCAAGCGGTCAATCAATTTGCGGGAGCTGATGTCCTGGTTGTCTTTCATGATGACGCGCCCTTCATTGAGACCGAAATGAAAGCATCCGCGGCACCGAGGCGATAGGGGTGTGCATTGATATGCACGGGTTGGGTGGCTTCACGATTCATTCCGCCAGACCGGGTCATGGTAAGTTGGATGCGAGAATTGTTGCGTTCCAACCAAGGCATCTTACGCCGGCCCCGGTCAAATTTCCCGTGCTGGACGTCGGCATGGCGAGTGATGACGGCATCAACGAATGACGTGTTGTCATTCACAGCCCCACTGGCGGTTTCCAGAAATCTCCGAACGTCGGAAAGACGGTCAAGGTTTTCGCGGAAGCCGGACATGACGCCGTGATCGAGGATGTCGAGCAGACGCTGGACGCGCGGGGGCAGATTGGTCTTCACGAGGAGCATGACGGGGTCGTTGGCCAGCTCCGTAAGCGTTATGGCAGCGGCCGTGTGATGGCGGCATAGCCAGAGAATCCGTTCGAGCGAAAGAAGCACATGTTGATAACAGGATTCAAAGGCGAGAATACATTCAATCGCCTCTTGAAGATCCTGATGCTGGCTGTTTCGCTTCAGCGTGCGCAGAACCCGGGCGAGACGGTCCAATTCAGTTTCCTCGTCGTTCCTGGCCGGATGAGCGCGGAGCAATCCAGCCATGCGCGACCTGACATCGTTGTAGTGCAAGGCTTCGCCAAGACAATCGGCCTCGCGCGGTTTCACATCGGCTTCGACGTGAGCGCGCTCCCCCCAAGCGGCCAAAGTTGCCAGAGGAATGTCTGTGTCATCCGTGATGGCCCGGCGAATCGAACCGGGAAGTTCGGTTTCCTCCTGAAATGCCTCAGCAGCGACTTCGCCCAGTGCCGGAGTGAGGATGAAATCGTCCCGGTTAAAGAAGTGCATGCCATCGGCGACGTTGGCATACATGCCGATGGCTCCATATTGACTCTGGCGGGAGAGCAGTCGGTAGCCGGCGGTGGTGCGAGTCTCGCCGCGACGTTGTAATTCCTTGAGGTAATCCAGCGCATAGGTAACGCCGCGAACGCCGCCACTTTTATCTGGCCGCGCGAGCACATTGGCGAGCGCCCAAAAACGTTCCAACCGCAGAATGGTTTCCTGACGATGGAGAATCTGGTCGCGTTCGGAACTGTCGCCCTGATCGCCACTCAACTGGATGCCGGCGCACAGGAGCGCGAAGTAGCGTGGCCGTGAAGCGACGTTGGTCAGGCCGGGAAGAATTTTATCAGCCAAGAACAGGTAGCCTCTTTCAAAGCCGAGCGGATCGATGCTGGTTCCGGGCAAATCGGAAGGGTCGTAGGCGGTTAGAAAGGTTTCAATCATCGAGAATGCAAGTGCCATGTTCAGATGCCACCCGTTCCACCACTTGCTTGCCGTAGCCTTTGGTCTTTTGCGCGTCGATAATTATTTTACCAATGTCCCAATAAGGCAGAATCAACTCGCGGTTGTCGGAAACCACCGCGCGAGGTTGCGCCGCGCGGACACGAGTCTTGAGGCCGGTGGGCAGATTGGCATAGCCAAAAGGAAGCGCGGCTGATGCTTTGCCATCCTGTCCGCTGATTTTCGAAAAACCTGTGGTTGTCGTTATTCGTTTCGTCATACAAAATCTTTGACCGCCATTCCGCTCGCAACAATCCTCAATTGTTTTCGGAAACTTCGGGCATGATGCTGGATTTTGCCGGTGTTGAAAAGTTTTTCACACAGATGACTTTCAAAGCGTTCGGTGCGGTTGGCTATTCTTGTCACAAGCAATTCTCCGCGCGCCGAATCCTAAAAGCCAAGTTCCCGGAGCCGGGCGGCGGGTCAATGTGGAGCGCAGCCGGATGAGGCGAGCAATACATTGACGCGACGACCGGCGACATAAAATTGAAACTGGATTCGCGCGCGGCCTGTCAGCGCGATTGCGCCCACGAACAAATGTCAATGAATCCAATAATGGCCGATGCAGAGTCCAATACCGAGAGCCAGCAAAAGCCAGACCGCCGTCCGAAGAATCACCCGCCATGCGAAACGATCTTGCAAGTCATTGGAGACCTGTTCCAACCGTTCGCATTACCGGGCGCATCGGACAAACCGGAAGCGCATCTGAATTTTGCGATCGAGTCTTCCACCAATTTCGCAGGCAGCACTTTCCTCAACCCAATTACCGAAGAATCGGGAGGCACGAATTGGATCGGGGTGGTGGAATCGCTGTTGCTAGAAACGTAACCGGACAGTAGTGTGCTAGAAAGTAAAATACGAAAGAAAACGATTCGAGCGTAGGTAGATGAATGTACCGAGACCACTTACCAGCGCAAGATCGGCGCGAAATTACAGCAAGGGGACCCACTTGGAGCAGTCCCTGTTATTCAGCAACACCACGCCGGTCGCGGCCATTAGTTTGACACGGATAATGGCGGCTGTCTTGGTTTTTGCCCTCTTGTCAATTGCGTGGCCTGTCCAGGCACAATATCTCGGTGTAACGTGCGGATTTAACTATTCCAACGATCTTCAGGGGCCGGATACTGGTACGACGAATACGCCACTCTACAACCCAAGATCCACAAATCCAAATGCAACTTGGGATGATTGGGCTGAAGAACTTGCCGCCAGTGGTGTGGATTTTGTTTGCCCAAACCTGCGCGGGTCGCAACCGAATACCTCCTTAAGCCCCACGAACATCGCACCCCTCTTGACAGCTTTGTACAATCGCGGACTGGCCAACCGAATCAAGTTGGCTATTTTCGATGATAACGCGAGTTCCTGGACGGCGCAATGGAATGAAGCAAATGGTCGCGGTTTCGACTACGCCGAACCATTCGATATCGGTCAGACGAACAATTGGGCCTACCTTTGGGACTACAACTATAAACTGTTCTACCAAACGGTTCCCGATGCGAATCGGTTCAAGATCAACGGACGACCGGTCATTATCATCTGGACGGGAAACACGTATTTCATCGCCAACATGCAGGGTAACGAATCCAAGGCGCTAAATTACGTGCGTCAACAGTGCTCGAACACGTTTGGATTCAACCCGTATATCATTGTGTCCGCGGACACTTTACAAAACGATACGACTTGCAACAATCCAGGCGTTGTGGATGCGGCTGAGAACTGGTTCACCGCGGGTGGTCCCGCCTATTCGTTAGTGACAACTCACGGAGCCAAAATTGGCGCTTTGTGCCCGCAGTTTCACGACGCCGGCGATTCCGGTTTTATCGATCCGAACCATGGACTATTGCTTTCGAGCAATCTTACCAGCACCCGTTTGGCCGGCGCCTTGCTTACGCTGGTTGAGGGGTTCACGGATTGGGAGGAGGATGCGGCGTTATTCCGCGTTCGGAATCTCGATATGGATGGCAACGCTCTAACCTATAATCAGTGCTATTATGACTATCCCAACCAACGGCTCAACATTTTGCGCCAATACGGTAATTTCCCAAACCCGTGCGAATTGAAAATGGAGGCAGAGGCGTGCGACTATTTCGGCGGAGCCAACGCAGGCAACGGCCAGACAAATTACTATCGCAACGGCAACATTGCGATCGAGACCACAGGCGACACCGCCGGAGGATACGATGTCGGCTGGATCCAGACCGGCGAATGGCTGGAATGGGAACAAGTTCCGATTCAGGGAACCCATATCCATTTGCAGGTGCGCGTGGCCAGCCCCAACGATAATTGCAAGATCCATTTTGTGGTTGACGGCACCAATTACCCTTCGTTGACAATACCGAATACGGGCAGTTGGCAGGTTTATACCAACATCGAGAGTGGGACAACTTATACCTTCGCGAAAAACAGTACGCATACGGTGCAATTGGTCTGTGAAACAGGCGGCTTCAACATCAACTACTGGCAATATCACGATGATATCCCGCTGGGAAAAACGATTAGCCTGCAGTCGCAGGCGAATGGCCTTTGGGTTACCGCAACCAATTCGACCTCGCCTCTAATCGCCACGAAAACAACACTTGGAACGACGGAGCAGTTTCAGGTGGTGGATCAAAACAGTTCTTATTGGTACGGATGCGTTGCGTTAAAGTCTCTCGGGGACAACCTCTATGTAACAGCGGATCCAACAGGCCTCTCGCCGTTGATCGCAAACCGCACCGTCGCAGGTCCTTGGGAGACATTCCAGTGGACGGACAACGGCGACGGCACGATATCCCTTCGCGCCCTGGCTAATTATATGGTTGTCACCGCAGACGGTGCGGGCGTGCAACTTCTGATCAACAATCGTATTAGTACCGGGCCATTGGAAACCTTCGCCGTCTTTGGTTCCGATCAAGCTCCAGCCATCAACCGCTGGTCCGTGTCGGAAGGGAACCTGATCCTGCTCGGAACAAACGGATTTGCGGGCGGCAGCTATTCAGTGCTGACATCAACAAACGTGGCGTTGCCTTTATCCAGTTGGACGACGAACACATCTGGTGTCTTTGATGGTAGCGGCGCGTTTTCCAACGCCATTCCGATCAACGCGACTGAACCCGCGCGCTTTTATCGCCTAAAACAACCCTGAAGCATTGTCCTTTACCACCATCCATGTTGTAATCAAGCGAACAATTCCCAGCCATTTCCAACACCGTCAGTGCCCGTTTGATATCCGCCCACGCCCTCCGGTTTTTTCGAGCCGCGTCATAGGGAAAGCTGTCAATGATGACGGGCTGGATACCCACCTTCGAAGCCGCGAATCTTAGGCGCGTTTCCTATACACAGGGCTAGAACAGTCGCACCCTCGCGTAACTGATCGTGTTGCCGGTGCCGGCGCGCGTCCCTAGCATCTCCAGCGTTCGCGATGGTGGTGAACCGCCCCGCACCGTGGTTGTGAAATAGCTCGTGAACGGCTTCGCGAACGGCAGGCGCACCGGGGCGCCGGCCGAGCCGTCGGGCAGAATCTCCAGGATGCGATTCTCCGCCACGCTTCGCCCGCCCGCCTCGCTGCCGGAAGCGTAACACACCACGAAAAGGCGGTTGTCGGGCGTCACCTGAAACCGGCCCGCTGAGCCGGTGATGCCCGGCTTGTCTTCCGTTGATTCCATCAGCGTGCGGCGGCGAATCACCTTGCCCTCGCGGACAACCGCGTAGTTGAGCGCGTGACTCTGTTTTGCATCGGGAAAGAATTTTACACGCAGTCTTTCGTCAATCGCCCGCTCGCTCCAGAGCAGATGCACGTCGCCATTCGGTGCCAGCCAGAGATCGCCTGGTGAGAGCCAGCCGCAGGTTCTGTCCCGGCTCGCGATCTCGACCCACTCTGCGAACGGCTCCTTGGCGATGTCGCGAGTCCAGGTGTAGAACAGCCGGCGGAAATCGTAGTCCCATTGCTGGCCGGTCAACTCCCGCTTGAACTCGCGCCACGCCTGGTACGGCTCGATCACGTCGCTGACGCCAAAGAAATGCACCGCACGTTTGCGCATCGCCACGTTCGGATAGCAGACCCGAATGGGTTCCGGTTTGTCGTACTCAGTGCCCCAGGGCCACTTGAGTTGCCCTCGCGCGCTCCACTTTCCAGCGCTGTCGCGAAGCGTCCACTCGGCATGGGTGTAGCCGATATTCTGAAACAGGATGAATTCCCCGGCCGTACCGTCCGCCGCGAAACTGCGATACGAATGCTCGGTGAACTTTGGCTCGCCCTGCCACGTTGGCGTCAGCGAAACCGGCGCCGCCTTCGGATCACTGGCCGCGAATTGGAGCACGTCGGGTCGCGCCGGACCGCCGTTGGGTTGCGGTCCCGAGCCGAGCGTTGGGTTTGCGTAAAGAAATACGCGACCATCGTAAGACGCCGCGAGCGGTGACGGTTCGCGCGTGCGGCCCTCATCCACACGCACGCGCTCCCAGCCTGTGGTGCCGCGGTGGAACAGCATCCAGCGACAATTATTGAGTGGCTTTGCTTCGGGGAAGGTTTCCAATCCGCTGGCGAATACGTGGTCGCCCGAGCGCACCAACGAAGTGGAACCCGAGCACCACATCGGCCCGGCCCCGTTATTGGCGTTGGTGTAGGTGTAAACGTCTTCCTCGATTTCGACGACCGGTGCGAAGTCGGCGGCGCGGACGAGGATTGACGAGCCGACGAGGAAGGCAGCGAGTGAAGTTTTCATGGTTGGATTCGGATCAGACAAAACGTTTGAGCCACGCCCACGCCTCGGCCTGCATCTCGGCGTTGAACTCATGCGGGGCTTCGTAGAAGCGCGTGCGGCAATGGTCCGGCACGCCGGCCTTGGCGTAGCAGGCATTTAGCTTGGTGAAACTCGCTTTCACGCCATCGAGATCGAACAGGCCATCCTTCGCGCCATTGATGACGAGCATCGGCGTCGGTATGGCGAGCGACGCTACATCCGGGTAATCGAGGTGCTGGTAAAGTCCCGGCACGACCTTGGTGTGGCCGATAGTGTTGCGAACGTGCTTTTTGAGCTGCGCCGGAAACGACGCCATCCAACCGACCACCACTGTGGCCCGAATGCGCTCATCCAACGCCGCCAGGTGACACGAGCGCAGTCCGCCCACCGACAGCCCCACGCAACCGATCCGCCCCGGGTCCACGTCAGGCCGCGTCAATAAGTAATCCACCGTGCGCACGTCATCCCAAAACATTACACCCGGCCACGTGAAGCCCGCGGCGTAAATCGTGCGGCCGACGAGTTGCTCGTTTTGGCCCGCGCGCGAATTGAAGGCTTGGATGCGTTCGCGCGTAAGGCTCGCTGTCCGCTCGCGCCAGTCAGCCGGATCGTCATCGAGCAACATCCGGCGCTCGCCCCAGTAGAACATGTCAATGATTACGACCACGTAACCCTGTTGGACCAGTTCGGTCGCAATACTGCGTCCACCGTAATACTGACGTCGGAAATCAGCGAGCGCCGGGTGTTCGTCCGGCAGGGCCACAATCTTTTCCTTGCCCCACAGATAAAATCCGCCGTGGTCATGCAACGCGACGATGGCCGGCGCGGGTTTCGGCGACCGCTTCGGCACCAGAACAAATGCCGGCACCCGCGCCTCGGGCGTGGTATTGAACCAGACCTTTTCCCGGACGTAATCACCACAATCCACACGCTCGACGGTTTCGGCGGCGGGGTTGCACGCCGGCGGGGAATAGTGAAGCAGATCGAGCAGCTTGCCGCGAGCGGCTTTTTTCCAGTTTCGCAGCGAGCGAAAGCGCGGGTTGAGGAACGAGAGTGGGAATTCACCCTTCACCGCCTGGCTCTGTATGAAGGCGAAGAGCGACCCCACATCCGAGCCGGTCGGTTTCAGTGCCGCGACGACGGGACCAGTCTCGGCTGCGAAGGTGTTGAACTGACCGCGGAGCATCGAACCCAGGCCAGCGACGGCGGTTGCTTTCAGGAAATTGCGCCGGTTGACGCGCTGTGTTCGGGGCGTAGTTGCCGGGCTAAACATGGTTTGATCCTGCGCCAACCCCGGGAAGCTGGCCAGTTCCAAGTGGAGGCCGTGTCCCTTGAAATACGAGCCGGTGATCGGCTTCCCCAAATAATTCTCCAGGGCGTGTGCCAGACTGGACATAGCGTCAACCCGTCGTTGTTGCACCAGGCCCGCTGCCTTGCACACTTGTAATCTTCCAGTAAGCCCCCAGTCAGGCTGGTGTGGTCTATTCCTATCAGAAAGCGGTGAGACGCCGCGCTACACACAAACACCGAAACAAATAAAAATATATGAAATCAACACCCTCTCATCCGTTCTCCTGGCGGCGCGCGGCGCTCCTCGGAGGCGCGACAATATTAATGGTCAGCGCGCTGGCGTTCACGCCGTGGGTACACGCCAAGGACAATTCGAAGGCTGCCCCCGTGCGCCTTGATGTCAACGACTCGCCCGTCGCCCGCGAGGGCAAGTTCACCACCAGCTTCGCGCCCGTGGTGAAAAAGGTCGCGCCGAGCGTAGTCAAAGTTTCTGTCACCGCCAAAGCAATCCCGACCTCTCTGCCCNNCCGGTCGCGGCATGCCCGATCTGCGCCGCTTCTTCGGCGAGGGCGAGAACGGGCCGGATTCGTCGCGCGAGTTTCGCGCCCCGAATCAACACGGCGTCGGCAGTGGTGTCATCGTCACCAAGGATGGTTATATTCTCACGAACAACCATGTCGTCGAGAGCGCCGATGACATCAAGGTGGCTTTGAACGATGGGCGTGAGTTTTCCGCCAAGGTCATCGGCCGCGATCCGCAAACCGATATCG
>PLJQ01000260.1 GCA_003140275.1 Limisphaerales bacterium | reverse complement strand
GCATCACTGCTGCATAGAAACGCGTAGAAGCGGAAATCCGCAGAAAAACTGGAGCCGGCCGCACGGCGCCGCGCGCGTGGCCGCGCAGGCCATCGCCAGAACCCTACTTGCCACCAAGAGGGCCCCGAACTTTTTCCGCGCGAAGAGCATGATTTTTCCTCGCGGTGTGTGCCGATAATCTTGGGCTTTGATTGTATTCAATTGAATCGTAGTATCGCATGGCTCATTACATCATGAAAATGATTACGTTTTTCCCAGCCATAGTTTTGTTGGTGGTCACCACCCGCTGCACTACAACGGCGGCAGATCCGCCACCCGCAAATTCTCCGGCCATGGCTGCCCCGCCGAGGGTGCCGGCCTTTTCGGTGGCCTATATGGATCGCTCGGTGAATCCTGGCGTGGACTTTTACCATTTTGCGGATGGTCAGTGGTTGAAAAAAAACCCAGTGCCTCCCGACAAATCCCGGTGGGCGTCTTTCACCGAACTGGCCGAGCGCAACTGGCATCTCATCCATGAAATCCTTGACGCTGCCGTGCTCCAGAAGGCGCCGCCACACACTCCCTTGCCCCGGTGCGAAGTTGGTGACTTCTTCGCCTCGGTCATGGATACCAACCGGATCGAAAAGCTCGGCCTCAAGCCGATCGCCGACGACTTGAAACGGATTGATCGGATAAAATCCGGCCAAGACCTGTTCGCACTGCTGGCGGATCTTCATCAACGTGGCATCGGCGGGATTTTCCATGCAGATTTTGGACCGGACTCGAAAAACAGTTCCATTTACGCGGTCGAACTGCGCCAGGGCGGCCTTTCGCTGCCGGATCGCGAGTATTATCTGAAGGCCGGCTTTACGGAGAAGCTCAAACAATATCACGATCATTTGCAGAAGATGTTCGGGCTGCTGGGTGAAACACCCGCCGTTGCCGTGGCGCACGCCGAAACCGTGATTGCGCTCGAAACCGAACTGGCCAAGGCCAGCCGCACGCGCGTTGAGTTGCGCGACCCGAACAAGAATTACAATAAATTAACCGGCCATCAACTCACCGCCAAAACTCCGGCGTTGTTGTGGACCATTTATTTCGCCGACCGCAAGCTGGCCGAACCTGCCTATGAAATTGTCGGTCAGCCGGAATTTTTCGAGGCGGTGAACCAGCTCGTGCAGGAACGCCCCCTGTCCGACTGGAAGGTTTATCTACGCTGGCACCTGTTACATGAAAGCGCGCCGCTTTTGCCGACGGCCTTCGAGCAGGAGAATTTTAACTTTTTTGGCAAGGTTCTCAGCGGCCAGCCGGAGCAGGAGCCGCGCTGGAAACGCGCCGCCCATGTCATTGATGGCAACATTGGGGAAGCGCTCGGCCAGCTCTATGTGGAGAAATATTTTCCGCCCGAAGCCCGGGCGCGCATGAACGAACTGGTGGAGAACCTGAAAGTCGTGTTTCACGACCGTCTCGAAAAAGTCTCTTGGATGAGCGACGGGACGCGCGCCAAAGCCCTGGCCAAGTTCGCGCGCTTTACGCAGAAGATCGGCCACCCCGATAAATTCCGTGATTACTCGGCGGTCATTATCCGGCGGGACGACCTGCTCGACAACGTCCACCGCGCGGCGGCTTTCGAGTCGCAGCGCGAGATTGCCCGCGTGGGCAAACCGGTGGACCGGACCGAGTGGAGCATGACCCCGGAGACCGTCAACGCCTATTTCAATCCGCAGCTAAATGAAATTGTTTTTCCGGCGGGCATTCTGCAGCCGCCGTTTTTCGACGTGACGATGGATGACGCCGTGAATTACGGCGCCATCGGCGTTGTCATCGGCCACGAAATGACCCACGGCTATGATGATCAGGGGCGCAAATACGACGCGGACGGCAATCTGAATGATTGGTGGACCGCCGCCGACGCCCGGGCCTTCGATGATCGGGCGCAACTGGTGGTGGACGAATACAACGCCTTTGAGGTACTGCCCGGCCTGCATGTGAACGGCAAGCTGACCCTGGGCGAAAACCTGGCCGACCTTGGCGGGGTACACATCGCCTACGAAGCCTTGCAACGCGCGCTCGCCAAGGACCCGTCGAGGCGCAAAACGATTGACGGTTTCACACCGGAACAAAGATTTTTCATTTCCTTCGCGCAGGTCTGGCGGAC
The DNA here is from genome assembly GCA_003140275.1 of Limisphaerales bacterium. Taxonomy (GTDB): domain Bacteria; phylum Verrucomicrobiota; class Verrucomicrobiia; order Limisphaerales; family PALSA-1396; genus PALSA-1396. Next base: position 1,323 of record PLJQ01000260.1, on the reverse strand, counting down.
AAACATCCGGGAAGCGGAAGCGCAACGGCTTGCCACCGTGGACCCGCATTCGCCCGGACGATTTCGCGCCTTCGGCCCGCTGCTCAACCTCCAGGCGTTTTATGATGCCTTTGACATCAAGCCCGGCAGCCCGATGTGGCGTGCGCCAGAGCAGCGCGCTGAAATCTGGTGATTTGAAGGAGCTTTCGTGCGTACTCGCGGTTGGGATGCGGGCAAGCTGGCGCTGGCGGCGAGATTGCGGGCGCCACAGCATGGACTCTGGACCTGAAGCAATTTTGTTCGGAGGGAGGAACTGCCTATGGAGATTGATTTCGGTGCGGAACCTTTCGCGGGATCAACTGAATGTGCTTTCGCCAGATGCCAGGGAAGCCTGTCTGCTCGACTTTCGCTGGACACTTAGGGCATTGAACCAACTCTCGTTCGCTGGCCGGTGAAGTCTCGGACGGACATGCCGACTTTGTTTCTGGGGTGGGTGGCTTCGGAGAATGGACGACCGATGCGGCGTGTGGTGGAAGTGAAGTCGCCCTGGTCACGTGACCGGGGCGACACTGTCCCCACGTCATAGGTGTCCGCTTTTAACGTTTCAATCCGCGCCCCGGTCACGTGACCGGGGCGACTGCGACCTGCCTAACTGGCGAAGTCGCAATAGCTTTGTAGCCCATTTCCGCAGACCTGCCAATCTTTCGCGCGTTTTCGGGCATTGATATGTCAAAGAACGAGGAAAAGTGTCCGTCATCATTGCGGTTGCGCCGCAGCGCGAAACCCCGGTCTCCAAGCCGTCACTTATGGTTCGCGGAAGCGGAGTCATAAAATTAGCGGCTCGGCCAAATCAATTGGCTTGTCCACGCCATGATGTTCAATCTTCTGTTTGGCGGTTTCATCAAGATAATAGAACCGTAGCGAGTCTTGATCGTTTTTAATTTCCCGCAAGAGACGGTCTTTGAGTTGCACCCACTCGGTCTGACCGACCTGACATTCAAACACACTTTTCTGGACGCGCACGCCGTAATCTTCGCACGCACGCGCGACGCGACGCAACCGGCGAAGTCCGGCTTTTTCGACCGTCGAAACATCATAGGTAACGAGAATCAGCATGGTGAAATTATTTGGGAACGAGCGGAACGTATTCGACAATGTCGCCGCGCAAATGCCGCGCCAGAATGCGCGCCTGAATATACGGCATCTGGGCCAGGCGCAAATTCTGATCCAGCAACGGATGTTTCAAGGTTTCCTGTTTGCGTTCCTGATAGGCTTTGATGACGAGTTTGCGTCCGGTGTCGCTGAATTCCACCGCACCGCCTTCGCGTTCCACAAAATGTTCCG
>PLJQ01000369.1 GCA_003140275.1 Limisphaerales bacterium | reverse complement strand
CGTGAAGGCCGGAGCGCGCCGGCGCAAGGCGGAGAAATTACAGCGCGATCAAAGCACGCTCGACGAAACCGGGATTCGGAAGCGGCGGCGCGAAAAAGTTTTCACCACGCCGAATGTTTTTCCGCCGGCCGGATTCCAGCAGCAGGAGGTCGACGGCGATCCTGATTTTCGCGAAGTCATCGAACCGCAGAACTGTTACATCTGCAAACGCGACTATTCGACGATTCATCACTTCTACGATCAGNNTCGTCAGCACGCGTTTCCCGCGCGACTCGGCCATGCGTTACGCCGCCGAGCCGGATTTCGCGGAGTGGGGACATCGACTGGAAATCTTCGGGCTGGATTTGCGTCACACGCCGAGCGTGGAAGCGTTTTGCCGGCATCTGCTCGCGACGCGGACGCGGCTGGATTTCATCATCAACNNCGGCTCGACTTCATCGTCAACAACGCCTGCCAGACGGTGCGGCGTCCGCCGGATTTCTATGAGCACATGATGGCAGGCGAAAACGGTTCATTGACCGGGATGCCAGCGCCGGCGCGAAGGCTGCTCGGCGCTTACGAGGGATTGCGCGGCTACCATCTGCTGCCGGAAGGCGACGCGGCGGTGGCGCAACGGCGCGGGTCGGAAGTCACGGGGCTGACGCACGCGGCGGAGTTGTCGCAAGTGCCGCTGCTGCCGGATGAACTCGTGGCCCAGAAGGACTTGTTTCCCGAAGGCCGGCTCGATCAGGATTTGCAACAGGTGGATTTGCGCGCGCGCAACTCGTGGCGGCTGATGCTGGCGGAAGTGCCGGCGGTGGAATTATTGGAGGTGCAACTCGTGAACGCGATCGCGCCCTTCATCCTGAACGCGCGGTTGAAACCGTTGATGCTGCGCGCGCCGGAACGCGACAAACACATCGTGAATGTCTCGGCGGTGGAGGGGCAGTTTTACCGGAAGTTCAAGACCACGCGNNCACATGAACAGCGTGGACACGGGCTGGGTGACGGACGAAGACCCGGTGCAAATCGCGGCGCGCAAGACGAAGGAGCACCGGTTTCATCCGCCGTTGGACATCGTGGACGGCGCGGCGCGGATCGTTGACCCGATCATCGCCGGCTTCAACACCGGCGAACATGTCTGGGGAAAATTTCTGAAGGATTACCAGCCGACGGATTGGTAAGCGATTAATTTGGGAGCGGCGACGACGGCTCCGGGCCGCGCGCATTAACGGCGCGGACGCGAAACCAGCATTTAACTCCGGGCGCACTACGGCGAGGATTGACTTCGTGGCGACAAGCCCCGGCCACGATAGGCTGCCAGAAAATAAACCAGCACCGCCGCCGCCGCCGCCGCCAGTCCACCCCAGAAGAGCGGCCATTGCGTGCCGGTTGGCCGCGCACACACAGCGAACCACCCACCCGTGCCGAGATAGCCGATGAGGTTGCCGACGCCACTGTTCATCAACGCCATCAACGCCTGTGCCCGCGCCCGCCAGGTGATGTCCACGCGCTGGTCGAGATAGATTTGCGCGGTGATGAACACGAGCGTAAAAGACGCGCCGTGCAACACCACGCCCGCCAGCAGCCACGCCTTGCCGTTGATGGCGCTCAACGCGAACCGCACCACGCCAAAAGCGAGGCCGCACGCAAAAATCCATTTCAACCGCCACTTCAACAGCAGCCCGCCCAGGCTGAACAGGGCGATGATTTCAGTCACCTGCCCCAGAGTCATCCACGCGGTCGTGTGTTGCAGGCCGAGTTCGCGCAGTTGCGGCGGCGTGTAGGGATAAAACCCCGCCAGCGGGATGGCGAATAGCGCCACCGTAATGAACACCACGCGATGATCGGGATTCTTCAAGAGCGTGAGCGCGTCCAAGCCGAGCCGTTCGTGCCAGGTGAGATGCTCGACGGATTTGGGCGTCTCCAAAACCGGCAGGAAAAACGTAAACACGCCGACCACCAGCCACATTACCGCGCCGCTGTATCCCGCCAGCGCCGAAGTGTCCGCGTTCAACGCGCTGACCAGCCAGCAACCGAACATCCAACCGAGGGTGGCCATGGCGCGGACGGGACCGAACTCTTTTTGCGCATCCGCCAGTCGCGCGAAGACAATCGTCGAGGAAATGCTCCACGTTGGGGAGGAGCAGAGCGCGTGGAGTTGAATCAGCGCGAGCACGAGCCACGGATTCCAACCGAGTTTGATGGCGGTGCTGGCCAGCGTCATGGCAACGGCGGTGGCCAGGGCCAGACCCCGGAGGACTTTCACCGGTGAGGCGTGACGGTCGGCCACCGCGCCGAAAATCAGCGGCGAGACGAAGGCCGCCAGTGCGGACGTGGCAAACGCAAAAGGTTTGATGTCATGCAGTCCGTGGGCATCGAGGACGGTGCTCAACGGTACGAACCAGATACTCATCGCCGCTCCCTGAAGGAAGAACAGAGCAACCAGTTCCGCATACTCGGCCCTTCGAATCGTTCGCAGCACGCGCACAGGACACACGCGCTCGTGAAAAAATACAAGTCTTGCCGGACGAAGGGAGGCGTGGCCGTAGCGGATGCCTGTCCTTCAGCCAAAAAAAGTTCGCTTGTGCGACGGACATTTTGCATAGTCGCCGCGCGCATGAAATCAATGACCGGATATGGGCGCGGTGAAAGCGCCCAGGATGGCTTCAAAATCACGGTGGAACTCAGTTCCGTGAATCGCCGGCAGAGCGATATCTCCGTGAATTTGCCGCGGGAATTGGAGCCTTTGGAGTCGCGGGTGCGGGATGAAATCAATCGTTGCATCGCGCGCGGCCGGTTGACGGTGCGGATCTCGCTCCATTCGGCGGAGGACAAGGCAAACGGCAAAGTACGTTTGAACGCGGCCCTGGCCGGGGCCTATGCCCGCCAATTTCGTCACCTGGCCAAGAGTCTGAAACTGCCTGACCCCGTCACGCTGGAATTGCTGGCGCGGTCGCCCGGGGTATTGCAAACCGACGAGCCGGTGACCGACGCGGACGACTTTTGGCCGGCGGTGGAAAAGGCCACGCAAATTGCGCTGACAGCGTTGGTGAAGATGCGGGAAAGGGAGGGGATGCATCTGGCGCAGGATTTGAAGGCGCGCATGGCCGTTGTCCGCCAGTCGGTGGCGCGCGTGCAGAAGCAGGTGCCGCAGGTGGCGAAGCGTTATCAGGAACAGTTGCGCGAACGGATCAAAAGCGCCGGCCTCGAAGTTCCGGGTCTGGAGGACGAGCGGTTGCTCAAGGAAGTGATTTATTTTGCCGACCGCTCGGACATTTCCGAAGAGGTCACCCGGTTGCAGAGCCATTTCCAGCAGTTTGAGGATTGTTCGAAATCCAAAGAGCCGGTCGGCCGCACGCTGGATTTTCTTTCACAGGAAATGAACCGCGAAATCAACACCATCGGCGCCAAAGCCAACGACAGTTTGATCTCGCGCGAAGTCGTGGTGCTCAAGGCGGAATTGGAAAAGTTTCGGGAACAGGCCCAAAACGTGGAATGAGGCAAAGAGCGGATTATTTCCTTGGAGAAATGACTGAAAGTTTTGCCCATCGAAATTCACCGCGCGATCTTTCATAATGGCTGCCGAAAATACCAATCCGCTGTTGATTGTCGTTTCCGCGCCCTCCGGCGGCGGCAAGACCACGCTCTGCCAGCAATTGCTCGCGGCCACCCCGAATTTGACGCGGGCGGTGACGTGCACGACCCGCCCGCCGCGTGAAGGGGAGCGGGATGGCGTGGATTATTATTTTTTAGACGCCGCGTCATTTCTCAAACGGTTGCAGGCGGGCAATTTTCTGGAACACGCAACGGTGTATGGTCACAGCTACGGGACGTTGAAGGCGGAAGTGCTGGGCAAATTACGACAAGGTAAAGATGTCCTGCTCAATGTGGATGTGCAGGGCGCGGCCACCATCCGCGTACGGGCCGAGGAGGATGAAGAATTGAGAAAAGCCCTGGTCATGACGTTTTTGACGCCCACCTCGCTGACCTTGCTGGAAAGCCGGCTCAAGAAACGGGGCACTGATTCGCCGACGGCCATGCAAAAACGTCTCAGCGTCGCGCGCCAGGAGATTGCGCAATGGAAGAACTTCGATTATCTACTGATTAGCACGAGCATTGCCGAAGATTTGCGGCGGATGCAGTCAATCGTAGAGGCGGAAAAGATGCGCCCAACGCGAGCGCAACCGCCGGCGGTGGATTGAGCGCCGATGGCACAAACGCCCAGCCTATGAGCAAAGGGAAACAAATTGTTCTCGGAGTGACCGGCTCCATCGCGGCTTACAAAGCGGCGGAGTTGACCAGTCAATTGACACAGCAGGATTTTGAAGTGCATGTGGTAATGACTGCGGATGCGCTCCGGTTTATTACGCCGCTTGCCTTCAAAACTCTATCCCGCCATCCGGTCGTCACCGATTTGTACGACGAGGAGGAAGGCTGGAAGCCGACTCACATCAAACTCGCGGATGAAGCCAACCTGTTGTTGCTCGCGCCCGCCACCGCCAACACACTCGCCAGGCTGGCCAACGGCATCGCCGATGACGCCTTGACGTGCATCGCGCTGGCGTTGAATCCCAAAGCCAGAGTGCTGATCGCTCCGGCCATGAACGGCAAAATGTGGCTGCATCCGGCCACGCAGCAAAACGTGGCGACGCTCAAGTCGCGCGGCGCTGAGTTTATGGGTCCAGAGGAAGGGTTGCTCTCCTGCGGTTACGAAGGGTTGGGACGACTTTGGCCGATGGAGAAAGTTGCCGCCCGGGTGCTGGAACTTTTGGCCTGACAAAACCCATCCTTCCGCCGCCAGATTGCCTATGAAATTCATCCAGTGGCAATGGCCGAAAAAACTGGCCGCTTTGCTGGAGATTCCGGCGCCGGATCCGTCGCAACAGACCGCGCGCATCGTGGCCATGCAGCGCAACATCGTGTTGCCGGTGCGGGCGATGGTGACGGGTGTCGTGCTTTATTATCTGTTTTATTCGCGCTGGCTCGCGGAGGTTGCGACCACGCAAGGCGTCGTCCTGGAAACGCTGCAAAACTTTTTTGTCTTCTACGTTTTGTTCCAGGCCGGCGCCGCGAGCCTCCTCCTGATCGTAAAGCGATATCGGCTGGGGTTGATCCAGTGGCTGGTTTTTACGATCGGGTTGTTGGATGGGCTGCTGTACGCGGGTCTGGCGTTGGTGACCGGCGGATTTGAAAGCGTTCTTTTCTGGGTCTTTCCAGGGTTGATTGTGATCAACGCATTAAGCATACCGCTGGCGACACCGCAGCTCGTGCTCAACTTGCTGCTCAGCGCTTTCTATCTGGGCGCAGGAATGCTAAACGCCAACATCAGTGAGAACGAAAGCACCGTGCCCCAGATCCGGGCCGGGCCGATAACCTCCGAGGTACGGAAGGCCATCGCATCGGGAAAATTTGTGGTGATGGAACCGCCGGCCGAAGCGGAGAGTGGTGCCGAACCGTTTTTGTTGCGCCTGAGCATCCTTTGGTTGACAACCCTTAGTTGTTATGGCGTGCGGGCTTTGCTGGAAAAGCAACGTCAGGTGGACGAGGAAGCACAGGAATTTGCCGCCCGCCAGGAACAATTGGGCGCCGCTGGCCGGTTGGCTGCCGAAATCGCCCATCAAATGAAAAATCCTTTGGGCATCATCAACAACGCCGCTTTCTCTCTGCAACGTGCTTTGCGCGAGGGCACGGGCGAGGTGGCCCAGCAGATTCAGATCATTCAGGAGGAAGTCGAACGCTCGGACCGGATCATCACCCAATTGATCGGGTATGCGCAGTTGAGCGAGGGTCGCGTGGAAAAACTGAGTGTCACGGAAGAATTGGAGCGCGCCATCGGACAAGTCTTTCCGCGGGGCGCGCAATACGAAACTCAAATTCAGCGCGATTACGCGGACCCTTTTCCGCCGTTATTGATGCAGCGCGCTCATCTCATCCAGGTGTTTGTCAACCTTCTGCAAAATGCGCGCGAGGTATTGCACGGCCGGGGCAATATCTACGTGAGTGCCCGCTGCCGCCCGGATTACTCCATTGAAGTCGTTATCCGTGATGACGGGCCGGGGATCGCCGGCGACAAGCTGGGAATGATTTTTGAAGCTTACTTTACGAACAAGGTAAAAGGGACGGGGCTGGGACTGGCAATCGTCAAACACAATGTGGAACTTTACGGCGGGACGGTGCGGGTTGAATCCGAGCTTGGAAAAGGGGCGCGCTTCGTTTTATTGTTTCCAGCGAAAATTGTGCCGAGACTTGGCCCATGAGCGTACCCTTGCCACCCGTGCTCGTCGTGGACGACGAAAAAAACATGCGTCTCTCCTTGCAGACCGTGTTGGGAGATGAAGGCTATTCGACCCGCGCGGTCGAGTCGGCCGAGGCGGGTTTGGCGCTACTGGCCCAGGAGAATTTTTTCATGGTCATTACCGACGCCCGCCTGGGCGGCATGAGCGGTTTCGATTTTTTGCGCAAAACGCGCGCCCACTGGCCGGCTTTGCCGGTCCTGATGATCACCGCTTACGCCACACCCAAGCTGGCGGTGGAAGCCATCCAGGCGGGTGCCATTGATTACCTCGCCAAACCGTTTGCGCCTGAGGAATTGTTGCACTCCGTCGCGCGTTGCGCTGAACACTATCGCCTGCTCCAGGAAAACGTAGCCTTGCGCGCGCAAGCGTACGAAACTTATCACCTGGAGCACATCATCGGCGAATCGCCCCAAATGCAGGAGCTGCGGCAGTTGATTCAAAGAGTGGCGCCGACCGATGCCACCGTGCTTGTGCTCGGCGAAAGCGGCACCGGCAAGGAACTCGTGGCGGGCGCCATCCACAGCTTGAGCCAACGCCACGCGGCCAATTATATTCGTATCAACTGCGCGGCCATTCCCGAAACCCTGCTGGAAAGCGAGCTGTTCGGCCATGAGAAAGGCGCCTTCACCGGCGCGCACAAGCAGAAACCCGGGCGGGTGGAGGAAGCGGACGGGGGCACGATCTTCCTTGATGAAATTGCGGACATGAGCAAGCCGCTACAGGCCAAGTTGCTCCGTTTCCTGGAAGACGGCACCTTCACGCGCGTCGGCGGCACGCAGGAGTTGAAAGTTGATGTGCGCCTGATCGCCGCGACCAACCGGGACATTGTGTCGGCGATCCGTGCGGACGGCTTCCGCGAGGACTTGTTTCACCGTTTGAACGTGTTTCAATTTCGCCTGCCGCCGCTCCGGGAACGGAGCGATGATGTCCTCTTGATCGCCGAACATTTTTTAGATTATTTCAGTCGAGTGCTAAAAAAACCCGCGACCGGTTTGTCCCGCGCGGCGCGCGAACAATTGCTGGCCCATCACTGGCCTGGCAACGTGCGGGAGTTGCGGAACGTGATCGAGCGGGCATTGATCCTGGAGACGGCCGAAGAAATCCAACCGGCCAGCCTGCCGGATTTTGAAATCGAAACCCGCCTGCACAAACCGGGGGCGCCGGCGGCGCTCCAGACACAATCATTGGATTCATTGCTGGACAAGTTCGAGCGCGAACTGGTGACCAGCGTGCTTGAACAACATCATTACAATATCGCCAAAGCGGCTGACCAATTGAAAATCAGCCGGCATGCTTTGCGCTATCGGATGCGACGGTTGAATATCGGCATGGTAACAGAGGCGGACGAGGAAGCGACATTGTCTGCCGGAAAGGAAAGTTCTACATGATCAATCTGACCGCTTTTTTAGCGGACGTTGAGGTCGATGAGGTTGTCGAGCAGAGGGCGAAAGAGGTTGGTTTGCCTCATTTTGCCTCTGAAACGATGCTGCTAGTTGGCATTTTGGTGGCGCTCACCTTGGCGCTGTTTCTTCTGGCCTACTTGCTGCGCCGAAAACGTCGACAAGGCCTGTCACGCAGTCCACACCCGCCCTCGTTTTCTCAAAGCGCAGCGCGAAAAAATGCCGCCGCTTCTCAACACGGCCGACGGCGACGAAAATGGCATCGTCGGCGCCGGGAACATCGGCCGCGCAATCCTACGCTTGCGGAAACCGGTGGTCTGCCACCGATCCGCTCGGAAGACAAGCCCCCCGCCCCGTAACCTATGCGCGATAGCCGGAACCTTATCCGCAACAGCGCTTCCGATCTGGCGTTGGCTTTGGCGTTGTTGCCCCGGGCCAAACGGAATGGCATGTCGGCCCTTTATGCTTTTAGCCGGGAAGCGGCCAATGTGGCCGATGATGAATTTGCACCCGTGAAGCAACGCCGCGAACATTTGATTATTGGCATGATGGGGAGGCGGACAAGGAAACGACGTTGTCTGCCGGAAATGACTTTACTACATGATCACTCTGGCTGCTTTTTTAGCGCAAGGTAATCTCGGTGGGCAACCCAAAGAAAAGGAGGCCGAGGGTGGTTTGCCTCGCTCGACTCATGAAACGATACCCGTGATTGGCTTCGTGGTGGTGATCACTCTGGCGCTCGTAATTTTGGCCTACCTGCTGCGCCGAAACCGCCGCCGCGACCAGTCGAGCAGTCCACACCCGTCCTTGTTGTCGCAAATCAAATCTCAAAAAAATGCCGTCGCAACTCAGGGAGGCCAGCGCCGACGAAAAGGGGATCATTATCGCCGGGAACATCGGCCGCGCAATCCTACCCTGGCGGAAACCGGTGGCCTGCCCCCGATCCGCCCGGAGGACCCGCCACCGCCTGTGCCACCACCATAACCATGCAACACAGCCGGCAAATCACTCGTAAGAGTGCCTCGAATCTGGCGCTGGCTTTCGTGCTGTTGCCCCGGGCCAAACGGGAGGGCATGTCGGCCCTCTACGCGTTTTGCCGTGAAGTGGACGATGTGGCCGACGATGAATCCGCGCCCGTGGAGCAGCGCCGCGAACGTTTGGCCGGCTGGCGCGCGGATGTCCGTCGTGCCTGGGGACGGGAGACGCCGCAGTTCCTCGTCAACCGGGAACTGCAGCCGGTCATTCAACAATATAGTTTGCCGTTCGAGCTTTTTGATGAACTGCTCCGCGGTGTGGAAATGGACCTCGACGTTAAACGCTACGAGAATTACCCGGAACTGGAAAAGTATTGCTATCGCGTCGCTTCCGTGGTCGGGCTGTTAAGCATCGAAATTTTCGGATATCAAAATCCGGCCAGTCGCGATTATGCCACCAACCTGGGCAAGGCCCTGCAACTGACCAATATTTTGCGCGATGTGCGTTCCGATGCTGAACGTGGCCGCATCTATTTGCCGCTGGCTGAACTCGCGCGCTTCCAGGTTTGGCCCGAAGAAATATTGCGGCTTGAATATTCATCCCGCTTTCGTGAAATGGCGGCGAGCGTCGCCCATCGCGCGCGCCATTTTTATCAACGCGCCCGCGAGACTTTGCCGGCGGAAGACCGTCGCGCCATGATCGCGGCGGAATTGATGGGCTCGGTTTACTGGCGGCTGCTGAGGAAACTGGAGCGGCAAGAATTCAACGTTTTTGGCGACACCCCGACGCGGTTGAACAAGGGCCAAAAATTCCTGCTTATCCTCCGCACCTGGTATCGGCTGGTTTCCGGCGCGATGGCGCCAAATCATGGAACGCCCTGAAGTTGTCCGCCGTCTGATCGTCAACGCGGATGATTTTGGTCGCTCCAGTTCCATCAATGAGGCGGTCGTGCGCGCTCATCGTGACGGCATCTTGACCACCGCCAGTTTAATGGTGAACGAACCGGCCTGTGCGGAAGCCGTCGCGCTGGCCAGGGAGAATCCACGCTTGGGCGTGGGGCTGCACCTGACCCTGTTGTGCGGGCATTCTACTTTGTCGGCGGAAAAAATCCCCGGCCTGGTGAACGCGCACAATCAGTTCAGCGATAATCCGGTCGCCGTTGGATTTCGTTACTTCGCCCGAAAAAAATTGCGTGAACAGTTACAACGGGAAATACATGCCCAGTTTGACAAATTCCGCGCCACGGGTTTGCCGCTGGATCATGTGAATGGGCATCTCCATTTCCATCTACATCCAACCCTCTTCCGTATTCTGATGGAAGCTGCCGATCGCCTGGGTGTGCGTCACCTGCGTTTGACGCGTGATCCGTTCTGGTTGAATGCGCGCCTGGCTTCGGGCCGATGGTTGTATCGCGTCAGTCATGCATTGATTTATTGTTGGCTCGCCGGCCGTGCTCATGCGCGTCTTCTGCGCAAAAATATTCAACACACCCGCATGGTTTTTGGCCTGTTGCAAAACGCGCGAGTGGATGAAAGGTATCTTGTGAATCTCCTTCTGCATTTGCCTGAAGGCGATTCGGAGCTTTACTCTCATCCGTCGCTCGACGATTTTAAGCACGAGTTTGATGCTTTGATCAGTCCTCGCACGCAGGCGTTGGTTGAAGAACTCGGCATCAAATTAATTCGCTACCGGGATTTATAATGTGACCAAAATTCTGCTGATCTTGATCATCGGCCTCGTGTTCGAGGCGGTGGGCGTTGTTTTTTTAAGCGCCGGCCTCAAACAGATTGGAGAATTGCAGCAAGTCACCGTGGCCGAAATCAGCCGGATGGTGGCGCGCGGCGCCGCCAACCGAAATATTTTGGCGGGCGTTTTCTTCGAGGCGATATTCTTCGGCTGCCTGATTTACCTGCTCTCCCAACGCGATGTCAGTCTGATTTGGCCGCTGACTTCACTCGGCTTTGTCGTTACGGCCATCGCGGCAAGATTCTTTCTGCACGAAGAGATTTCACCCGCTCGTTGGGCAGGTGTTGGTTTGATCGTGGTTGGCGCCGCACTCGTGAGCTACAGTGAAAAAGCAAAGCCAAAACCGGTGGAATTGCCTTCCACCTCCCAAACACCTACGGCGGCCAGATAACTTTCGCCAATGTGCCAGCCAGTTGACCGGCGGCAAACCGGCAATTCTTCTGCAGGCGCAACAGCGCGCCAAGTTTTCCCGGCGACCGCGCCACGGCCCAGGCCAGCTTGCCGTAGTCCAAGCTCAAATCCGGCTTGGCGAGTCGATTGAAATCCAACGGCAAATGTTCATTGGCCGTGTCGGAAATCACGCGCACTGTGGCACACGGAATCCCCCGCTCGCGACAGACCGCGTGAATCGCCTCCGATTCCATTTCCACCGCGTCAGCACCTGTGGTGCGACGCAGCTCCTGCTTCTCCGTCACCGTCGTTGCGATGCGCGCCGCGCAAAATATTTTCGACGGCTCCGCTCCTGCGGCGTGCAACTTTTCGCACAGCGCGGCATTCTCAGTTGAAAAAATTACATCGCCCGTTGTCAAAGTTTGATTCAGTCCGCCCGCAAAACCGGACGTGAGTATCCACTGCGGCGAGAAAGTTTTCAGTCCCCCACGCACGGCTTTCTCCGCGTTGTTTTGTCCAATGCCGGTGATAAGAACCAAAACGTCGGCTTTGCCTTCCGCGATTTGCCTAAAGGCACCCGCCTCTTCTTCGAGCGCAAAACAAACCAGCACTCTCGCCGCGCCGCGCCGCGCCGCGGATTCCGCATCCCGCACTCCGCGCTCCGCGCTCATTTGACCCCCGCCAGCCGTTCCTTCCAGATTTTGTAAAGCTGGACGGTGGCTTGCACGTCGCGCAGACAATACTCGGCGATCTCGCGATACTTGCCCTCAGCCAGGAGACGATTCACGTCCAGCCCGGTGACACCCTGGTTTTTGGGCGATTCAATGCCGAACGCCTTGCAGTAAAAATCCAGATTAAACCGACGTGCTGCCCCTTCCCGACCGCTGACGCCATAGAAGGTGAGTTGCTCGGCCAGGTCGCAGTGGGGCTCGGTCTGGAAACGGTAGCCGAGCCAGTCTTTGCGCTTGATCGGGACATTCAACAAGGCCGACCGCAAATAAAGGAACGGCACATCAAAGCCGCGCCCGTTAAAGGTCACAATGGCCTCGTAGTGCTGCGCTACGTCCCAGAAGGCCGTCAGCAGTTCAGCCTCATCCACACAGGAGACAAACTCGACCGGCCCGGCCTCAGCCGTGTCCACCTCGTGATCGTCCGCCGTGAACAACACCTGGCCGCGTGCGGTGTCCGCATTGAGCATGGCGATGCACACTACCCGGGCGGTGAAGGGCCAGAGATTGAATTGCTGGAGGATTTCGGCGCGCCGCGTTTCGCGAGCAATTGCGTCCGCGATTTTTTCCGCCTCGCGAAACAGATATTCCTGCTGCGCTTCGTCGAAGTTATCCCGGGGCAGCGCAGAGGACTCGATGTCGAAAACCAATTTGGCCATGAGCGGCGGAGAGAGGGAGATCAATTAACCAGGATGGAAAACCTGTCGCTTGGACCAGACTTGCCATCCTGGTGATAGGTGACGGTTACTTCTTTTTCTTTCCTGCTTTTTTCTTAGCTTTAGCTGCCACGAATATCACCCCCGATCATTGTTTTTGGGTTCATCTAGGTTCATTTAGACAGAAATCTTCCAACTGCCTAGTTTTATTTTTAAAAATGAAAAATATTTTTTGCAAAGACGCAATTCATTTTTAAAATGTTTTTGGGAATAACCGATCACGCTCCGAACTTATCAAACATTTTTGCGTTGGCCTGCATGAAACGCATCAGCGATTTCGCTTCGAACAATCCGAGCGAGCCGCGGTTTGCATTTGTCTCGTTGAAACGTTCGAGTTTGTCCGAACCGGAATACGCGGACATCAGCAACACCGGTTGCGGATGCCACGAGTGACCTTTCAACGCGCACGGTGTGGAATGATCTCCGGTGATGGCGATTACATCCGGTTTTTTTTGCAACAGGATCGGCAACGCGGCGTCAAATTCCTCGATCGCTTTTTTCTTCGCTTCAAAATTGCCGTCCTCGCCGTGCATGTCGGTATATTTGTAGTGGATGAAAAGGAAATCATAGTTGTCGTGCTCCGCCAGGTAACGCTCGAACTGCCCGGCAATGGTCTGCGGGCCTTCGAGCCTGGTCATGCCAACCAATTGCGCCAAACCTTTATACATCGGGTAAACCGCGATGCACGCGGGTTTGAGCCGGTAACGCTCTTCAAACAGCGGAATGGTCGGCTTATGAGCGATGCCACGCATCAAAAAACCGTTGGCCGGCTTTTTCTTCGCGATGATCGGCAAAGCCAGCCTGTAAAACTCTTTGATGAGTTTGGCGGTTTTTTTGGCCTTCGCGGATTTTTCGTTAATCGGTTGTGCGATAGGGATTAACGCCCCATCCTGATGCGGATCGGCGTCCGTCAACGGGCCTTCGAGCCCGCTTCCACGCAGAATGACCACAAAGCGGTGGCCCTTGCCGGCTTTGATGATGACCTGCGCGTCTCCCACCTTTTTGATTTTCTTGGACAACAAATCGCAAAGCTCTTCGCAGACTTCGGTTTCGATCCGGCCCGCCCGGCGATCCGTTACGATGCCTTTTGAATCTAGCGTGCAAAAGTTTGCGCGCGCCGCCACATCACCCGCTTTGAGTTCAAGACCTAAACCGAGCGCTTCGATTACTCCGCGGCCCACTTGAAATTCCAATGGGTCATAACCGAACAAGGCGAGATGACCAGGGCCGCTACCGGGCGTGATGCCGGGAGCGACCGGCGTCATGCGTCCCTGCGCGGCGTCTTTGGCGAGTGCGTCGAGATTTGGAGTGGTCGCCGCTTCCAAAGGTGTCACGTAGCCTTGTTCCTTGGTTGCGATGTCGCCCAGACCATCGAGGACTATGAGAACAAGTTTCGCCGCCGTCTTTAACGTCAGGTCGGAATAAAGCTTATCGATATTCATGATCGAGTTTCGAATTCTTGATAACGATATCCATCATCGGACGGTAAGAAGAATCTACACCGCCGGACGTGGATTGAATAATGCGGAGAAGCTTGCGTCAACGGGATATTCGCCGCGAGTTGGCGATGCAGATTTGCCCAAAATCACCTCGCCAATTCTTTGAGCATGGTCACGGCTTCATCCACCATCCTTTCGCCGGTGCCGGGTTCGGCGTAACTGTGGAAACCGGTCCAGCACTGGTAACCGCCGAGCTTGTGGCCTTCCTGGTTTGGAATGTAACCGATCCAATCGTTGGCCAGTTCCGCAATGTAAGTATAGCGAAATGGCGAACGATTCTTGAGGTCGAGGCCCAGTTGCGTGAAGAACTCGGCGGGCACGCCGACAATTGCCACGTCGCCGATGCGCAGAACTTGAAGCCAGGTTTCGCGTTCCTGTCCGCGCTGCGGAGCAAGGTTCTTTCGCATGTTGCGGAAGACCGGAATGATCTGGTCGGCGTGGCCCGGCGCATACTTTTGGCAATATCGGGTGACGGCTTCCTCCTCGCGCGCTTCGTCGAAGTTGCGGACTTTGAAGCGGAATGGGCGTTTGATGGCGGCCAGCTTTTCGACCGGGCGCGGTTTGGCTTGGTTGAGCGTATCCTGCACGGCTTGTTTGATTCGTTTGGTCATTTCGTCGCACGTCAAGTTGAGGTTGTGGGTCGAACCGGAAGCGCCTTCCAGAAAACAAATCGTGCCGCCGAGTTCGGTTTCCAACTCCTGCGCGGCCAGACCGTAAAACGACGGTGACCGGACTCCAGATTTGCGCGTGCCGATGCTGTGTGTCGAATGATTGAAAATCAGCGCGCGAAGTTTGTCCGTCGAATCGCGGAAGGCCAACACCGGCAATTCGGGATCGAACGGGCCGGTCGGACGGACAAAATTGTCGCGCGGGCCAATCCAAAAAACCGACCCGTCGCCGAGCAGCATCCGGCTGTTCTGGCCCACGGTCTTTTCTTCACCGAGTTGAAAGCAAAACCGGCAATCCTCTTTGGCGAGGTTGGCATTGGCGTCCTGCACGGCTTTTACAATTCCGCGCTGAACGCGCCTGGAAAATGTTTCATCCAATCCATAACCATGCACGACCATCGTGCTGGGAGCGTGGTGTGTATGGGTGCAGTTGATAAGAATGTTCGCTGAGGGGATGCCCGTGGTTTTTTCGATCTCGGCAACGACAGGGTCAAGCCATTCGCGGGTGATCATCAAAATGTCGCACGCCACGATGGCCAGTTTGCCGGACGGCTTTTTTTCCAGAACCACCGCGACGGCGCGGAGTTTGCCTTCCTGGCCGGTCGCCTTGCCGGGAGTGATGCCGCCGGCAATGATCATCGAATCGTCCGATTCGAACTCTGCGGCAGCCGCACCGACGTTTAATCCGGCCGTCGCAGCAGGCTCTTCTTTCGCCACCGGTTTCTCCGCGCCCTGGCCGACTGTGGCGAAGGCTACCACCAAGCCAATCAGGAATGCTTTCATTGTCAAACTCCTTTAGTCACCGCCGAGTGGCCGTCACGATCGGTGCGGCGCACGAGGCGTTTCGCTTCTTCATCGTCTTCGATCTGTTCGGTCTTGGGACTGAAATGGAGCGTGCGACCGACGCGTGTGGCGATGTTGCCGAGGTGACAAAGCGCAGCGGAGAGGTGGCCGATCTCGACATCTTTTCGCGCCGCGAATGATTTCAACAGATTGGTGCCCATGTCACCGGGGCCAATGATGACCATGACGACTTTTTCGTTGATATGGCTTAAATC
>PLJQ01000230.1:44118-47850 GCA_003140275.1 Limisphaerales bacterium | reverse complement strand
TTGCTCATCCGCCGCGAACAGGAGGCCGAGTTCATGAACCTGCTCAATCAACTCCCGCCCTCCTAACGCTCGGTGTTGCTGCTGCGCTTCATCGAGGATGTTTCGCTCGAAGAAATTGCGGGCATCTGAAAGACGACGGAGGCGTCCGCCGGCCACCTCCTAAGAAAAAGGGCGTCGCCACCATGGGCGATGAGGGCGACTGGGTGTGGATTTGTCCTGGCAAGCAAGTTGTAGTTCAATCTTTAGCTTGTCCAATCCCGTTGTCAGGCAATTGCCGAAACAAGCTGAAGCTTGAACTCGAACTCAAATTGCGTACTTCGCGGATAAACTTGTTCTCTTCGCCTCCGCGCGTTCGCCAAGTCTTTGCGTTGAAAAAATTTCCTTTAGATTGAACCTTTGCGCTGGCGGCGGGGATTGATAGACAGATGGTCATTACAGACGACCACCTTGAGTCATCAGTCACACAGGAACTTCTCTCCCGGGCGCGAGCAGGAGATGCGCAGGCATTTTGCCTGCTGGTCGAACCGCTGCAAGCCCGCCTTTTGCGGCAAGCCCTCGCGGTGTCCGGCGACCTGACCGCGGCGGAAGACCTTGTTTCGGAAACTTTGGTGGAGGCTTGGAAAAGTCTGTCGCGCTACAACGAGTCGTGCCGGCTGTCCACGTGGCTTTATTCCATTCTTCTACATCGCCATCAGAAAGCCGTTCGCCGCGCCCGCTCCCGGCCGGTCTCTTTGGCATGGCTGCCGGTCTTCAAAGCGCAAGAACTCCACGAGCAACAGCACGATGTTCCATGCGTCGAGCCTTCGCCGTTCGAATCGGCGAACCAAAACGAATCATTCGTTCAGTTGCGCCAATGCATCGAAACGCTGCCGGATAAATATCGGCGGATCATTTTGCTGCGCTTCTTTGAAGATGCCTCGCTCCCGGACATGGCGGCGGTGGTCGGCTGTTCGGTCGGCACAGTGAAGTCTCGACTGCATCATGCTTTGGAAAAATTGCGCCAAATGAAAATGAACCTTCCCGATGTAAAGGGGGATAAACAGGTATGAAATGGTTGTTCAATCGCTGCGGGCGTTATCGCGAGAGCATTTGCCTCCTGGCAAGCGACATTCTGCCGGAACCGGAGAAAGTCGCGGTCGAACATCACCTGAAGACCTGCGCCGGCTGCCGAAGGTATTACGACGAACTGAAGCTGGCGGCCGGGCCGCTCGCGAGTTGGGAAAGAAGCCTGGCGCATATCCAGCCGAACCAGGCTCTACAGTTGCGGTGGGCCAAGGCGGTTCAAGCGGCAGCCGAACCAAAACCCATTCGCCGGCTCATGCTGAGAATCGCGTTCTGCACGTTGTGGCGCGAATTGGTTTGGCCATGTCGCCGGACTTGGGCGGGACTCGCCGCTGTCTGGTTGGTATTGATCGCATTCAACTTCACGTACACCGATCGTAGCCAAAACGTCGCCGGCAAATCCTTGATGCCGCCAACGGAAATGCGGCTCGCGTTTCAAGAACAGCAACGGCTGCTTGCTGAACTCGTCGGCCCGCCGCCGCCCGCCGCGCCGCCCGCCGAATCGCGGCGTCGCAATCCTCAGCCACGAAGCGATCGGCGCATTGAGATTTTGATGGTGTGAAAAGTCGGGAAAGCCCGCCGGCTTGTTCCCACCAAAATGTTTGAAACGAATATGAGCGAAGAAAAACAAAGCATCTGGAAGAGCCTATGGGTGGGTTGGCGCAAAGTCATCATCTCCTTTGTGCTGCTCGCCGGCGTGTTCTTTCTAGCATTTTCCGGCATGGCGTTGGTAGCCGAGCGGGCGTTGCCTCTCTCGTTGGTTTTCACCAATGCCCTGATTCTATCCGTTTGCTCTTCGCTTGCGGGTATCTCGGCTTTATTTTTTATTCGCTGGCTGCGCTCCTGGCGCAATCTGCGCCGGACTTTTTTGGGACTCGCTGGCTTCGCGACGTTAATCGCCGTTTTCTACAACGTGGAAAACTGGCGCGGTAAACGGGCTTGGGAAAATTGCAGACGCGAATTGGAAGCCGAAGGCGAAGTGCTGGACTGGAATGCTTATATCCCTCCGCCCGTGCCGGATGAGCAAAACATCTTCAAAGCACCTAAAATGCAGGAATGGTTTGTAGGCAGAGGCAATAGCAAATATCCCCACTCGTCGTGGACACAGGATACGAACGCCAGCCCTGTGATCGTAGCTGAGTTGACTGTTGTGTCCGTAAGTACCCGCCTTGATCCCAGCAAGGCCGATGCTTTTCTGCGGTTCGATGATCCGGTCGCCCAGGAAAAATCAAAAAAGCTGATTGATGCGGCGGTCGGGCCAGCCGCGAACAGTTGGCGAGAGTTCACCTTTGTCGCCAGGCCGTTCGACCAGATCAAACCGGTGCGCATTTGCGTGGAGATGAACGAGGTGCCTACCACCAATAAAGTGGCGGCGTTGTTTCCTGACGACGTCATTGCACCTCCGGCGCCTTGGGGGCATTACCCCAATCGTCATCGCCTGCGAATCGAGTCTAAGGGAGATAATTCTTTCAGTGTGTCGTTGAATCTTTCGGAGTTTGCAACCGCAACCGATTACCTGATACGGAGCGACACGGTGGTGCCGGGATTCAACCTGATTCGCGAGGCTGTCAGTCGCCCTCAGCTACGGATGGATGGCGATTTTCAAAGACCATTTGAAATGCCTATCCTTAATTTTGTCGCCATTCGAAGCTTGGCACAGGAGGCCGCGCAACGTGCGCAGTGTTGCCTACTGCTCGGCGAGTCGGAGCAAGCTTTCCACGAACTGTCCCTCATCATTGACATGCGGCGACTGTTGACGTCTAAACCCATCACACTCGTCGAAGCCATGATTGATGTGGCCATTTCCGGACTCTACGTCGAAACCTTAGCCGACGGATTCCGGTTGCGGGCGTGGCGTGAACCGGAACTTGTCGCGCTTCAGAAACAACTTCAACAGATTAACCTGCCGCCAGTAGTGGCGGACGCATTGCGCAGTCAAAGGGCGGCAATCTGCCAGACGTTTCAGGTCGTTTCGGCCAAGGATATTGTGGAAAAGTACGACTTTGCTGCCGGACTCAAAAAGGATTTGTGGAAAAGGCTAACCAATCCCGTGTACCTACTTCTAAAATTCGCTCCGCGTGGCTGGACCTATCAGAATCTTGTCACCGTTGTGAAGCTGAAACAGGCGACCATTGAGAGCTTTAACGCGAAAACCCAACTTATCGACCCAAGAAAATCTGCGAGCGCCAATCATGAAGTCGAAAAAGCTCTCGCCCGCTCGAATCCCTTCAATATCTTGGCCCGTCTCGCCATTCCCAATTTCGGGCGGGCGATACAGGTCACCGCGCGGAATCAAACGCTGGCGAATCTAGGACAAATCGTTTGCGCACTGGAACGCTATCGTTTCGCGCACGGTCAATATCCCGACACCCTCGACACCCTCGCGCCACGATTCATTGAAAAACTTCCGCACGACATCATCGGCGGCCAGCCGTTGAAATATCGACGCACTGACGACGGAAAAGTTCTGCTCTACTCCATCGGTTGGAACGAAACGGACGACGGTGGCCAAGTCGTCCACAATAAAGACGGCTCGGTGGACACGGTCAATGGCGATTGGGTCTGGGGCGTTCCGCTAAAGTGAATCATGGGCGTGCTTGTTTAGCCAGGAAAGCTCCGCTAAACTTCCGGCGTGATTTACAACGCGTCATTGGACGGGTTGCTGCAAAA
>PLJQ01000230.1:0-44058 GCA_003140275.1 Limisphaerales bacterium | reverse complement strand
ATCGATCGCAATATCAACTACACGAACGTCTGCAACGTCTATTGCAAATTTTGCGCATTCTATCGCACTGAGAAGGACGATGATGCCTATGTCATCACGCATGATGAAATGGACCGGAAGATCGAAGAAACGGTCGCGCTCGGCGGCACGCAGATTTTAATGCAGGGCGGTCATCACCCAAAGTTGAGCAAGCAGTGGTATCTCGATTTGCTCTCGCACATCAAAAACAAGTTCCCGCAAATCAACATTCACGGCTTCAGCCCAAGCGAGTTCATCGCATTCCAGGAGTTTTTTAACGAACCGGTCGAGCAAATCATCCGCGATTTCGTGAAGGCGGGGCTTGGCTCGATTCCTGGCGGCGGCGGCGAAATCCTTGTGGATCGTGTGCGCAACCGGATTGCCCCACTTAAGGCGATGAGCGATGAATGGTTGGGTGTGATGGACGTGGCACATCGGCTCGGTCTGGCTTCAACGGCGACGATGATGTTTGGGCATGTTGAGACCATTGAAGAGCGAATCGAGCACCTTGAACGCGTCCGGGCGCAGCAGGACAGGTCAAAAGGCTTCACTGCCTTCATCGCGTGGACGTTTCAAGCGGAGCACACGAAACTGAAAGCTCCGACCGTGGGCGCCCACGAATATCTGCGGATGCAGGCGTTATCACGAATTTACCTCGATAATGTGCCGAACCTCCAAAGCTCGTGGGTGACACAAGGTCAGGAGATCGGGCAGATCGCCCTCAAGTACGGTGCGAACGATCTCGGCAGCATTATGATCGAGGAAAACGTGGTGTCGCAAGCGGGCACGACGTTCCGAATGGGGGTTGCGGACATGCAGCGTCTGATCATCGATCTCGGCTACGAGGCGCGGCAACGGGACAATTGGTATCGATTGCTGAATTGAATTCTGCGGCGGATGTTTTTTGTCGGGACGTTTTGTTGTTCGTCACCGGTGACCGTGAGCTGGTGTGCGCAAGCAAAGTCCAGAAAATTTTGAAATATCCCCTTTACCAAGTGGCGTTGAATAATTCAGAATAGCATGGTTAAGCGAACGGAAAGCCACTGCGCTCCCCGTGGCCGGGGCAAGGCCGGCGCACCATCGAAGAATGGCTGAGGTTGAATGATAATTGACCGCGACTCGTCTAGGACCATGTATGGCGGATAAATTCGTTGTGCAACGCGCAACCCTGTTTTCAATCTTTCTGGTGTTGCTGGCCGGCTGTGTCAGTTCTAAAAAACCGACGACGGAGCCATCACCGGCATGGCCAACTCCAACGGCATCGGCACAAGCCAAGGAGCCAGTCAAGGAACAGGCCAAGGCAAATCCACAGCCTCCGCCGGCCAAAGTGCAATCCCATTCGAATAATGACGAAGAGATAAAGGCGATTACGGAGTTGGCCAAAAAAAATCAGTGGGACGAAGCTGAAATACGCGCGAAGGTTTTGTTTGAGAAGTCGCCAGAGGACCCGTTGGTCGTGCGAATATTGGGTTATGTAAAGAAAGAGGGCCAGCGCCTCCGGGAGCAGGCGCTGGAGGATACCATCCGGGAAATTGACGCGAAAAAATCGCCGTTCAATCCCACCATTCCCAGCTTGCTGAAGGAAAAGAAAGACCGGGGATTGCCGGCCCGCAAAGATATACGGGACGCAGTGGATCAAATGGAAGCCGAGAGGTATATCCCGGAGAGCCTCGGGAAAACCATTCAGGAGAAGGGCAGGCTGCTTGATCCGGAAACCAAGGAGGGCAGGATGGCGAAGATTCTGGCCAAGGAAATTTCAGTACACGTTGACAACCTTACCCTGGAAGCGATCATTTTTAACATTGGCCAGGCAGAGGGCATCAATTTTGTGGCCGACAAATCGCTGCCGGCGTTCAAGCAGACGTTGAGTGTGAACATGGACAAGGTCAAGCTGTCCGAGTTTTTGCGCTATGTCTCTCACAACCTGGATGTGCAGTTCCAGGTGGGCGATGATTTGATTTATGTCGTCGATAGCAAAGACCCCAAAAGAATACTGGAAGAAACCCGCTTTTACCACTTGCGCAAGGGGTTCATCATCCCGGCACAGTTCGGCGCCACCGCGGTCAACTCGGTGAGTGTGACCCAAAAGCTGCCCACCGGGGACGTCACCACCGTCACCAAGAACGAGACGATCCAACAATTTGTCCAGGACGGTGCGCTGCCCAGCCCCTCCATCGACGATGCGATCAAGAAATTCTTTCATGGCTCCATGTACAAGATCGATATGGAGCGCAATCTCATCGTGGCCACCGGCACACGGGAACAATTGGCATTGCTGGAGAAAATCATCGAGGAGTTTGACCGGCCTGTTCAACAAGTGTTGATCGAGGCGCGGTTCATCACGGTTGCCCAGGCCGCGTTCATGCAATTGGGCGCCAGTTGGCAAACCGGCGCCAACCCGCTGACAGCGGCGCCCGTTCCCACAGATTTTACCGGATTGGCGACAACGACACCGGGACTCGGTTTGCAAACGTCTTTTACAAACGTTTTGAACCGGTATGATCTCAGCGTGACCTTGAAGGCGCTGGAACAAGGGGGGGAGAGTCAGACGTTGAGCGCGCCGCGCCTCACTTTGGTGAACAATCTCCCCGCGCATATTGAGGACGGCCAGGTCCAGTATTACTACGAGCAATACTCAGTTAAACAACAAGTGACTCTCTCAACGACAGCCTCCACCCTGGTGCCGGACGGCAAACCCGTCAAGTTGACTTCCGGGGCATCGCTGGATGTCGTGGCCAGCATCGGCGGGGATGGAAAAAGCATCATGCTCGCCTTGCACCCGGAAGTGAAATCAGCCGTGCAAATGGTCACCTTTTCCACGGTCACTGATCGAAACGCCGCCGGCGCGGTGGACAGTACCTTTGACATCAAATTGCCACAATACCGCACGGAAACTGTGGCCACTCGAGTCATCGTTAAGTCCGGGCAAACCGTTGTCATGGGCGGCGTGATGGAACACAACAAGAGCACCTTTGTGGAATCAGTGCCCATTCTCGGAAGCATTCCCATCATTGGCGCTGCGTTTCGCACGCGCACGGAGGTGGACAGCCCGCGCTATCTGCTGATTTTCGTGAAGGCAACGCTGCTGTCGGAGTCCGGGGAATTCATTGAATACGAAGACCAGAAATGACCTCGTGTGAATTCAATTTTCTTTCATGAATCTTTTTTCCCTCCCGCCGACCCGCCGGTTGTTGGTGATAGACCCGGGCAGCCGGTGCATCAAAGTCCTGCTGGTGGTCAGGCTCATGGGAAGTGTGCGGGTCCAGCGCCATCGCTCGATTGATCTGGCGGAAGGGAGTGTCCTGGCGCCGGAAGAGTTGGGCCGGTTGCTGGAAACCGTGCTGCGAGAATTCGGCCGCCAGCCCGTGGCCATCAGCCTGCCTCAGCAAATCTCCATCTCCCAGGTCATCGATCTGCCGCCGGTCGGGCCGGAACAAGTCAAGGCCTTGATTGAAGAAGAAACCGTCAAGCTCAGTGGCCTGAGCGAGAGCGGCATCGTCTATGACTACGGCCGACTCAAGCCGTTCGGGAAATATAAGAATCCATTTTGGGTGACCTTTGCCAAGGAAGAGGATATTCTGACTGAGGTCAGCCGGCTCGCCGGCGTGGGCGAGCATCTTTGCGAAATCATCACGCCCGCAAACGCCCTGATCGCCACTTATCAAGCCGCGCAACCGAAACCGGAGAATGCCTTGTTGGTGGAACTGGGCGCGGCCAGCACCGTAGTGGCCATCATAGCCCAGGGGCAGGGGGTTTACGCCATCAGCATTCCCGTCGGTGGAAACATGTTCACCGAAGTCATCGCGCAGCAAAAGAATTGTTCCTTGGAATCCGCGAAGTCACTCAAGTATTCGCAAAACCTGTTTGCCGGCGGACAGGCGATTCCCGAACTGCGCGCGGCCGTGGCTGGCTGGCGGTCTGAACTCGAAAAGATTCTTCAAGACTGGCTGCGGGAGAACCCCGAACNNACTCATTCCGGATTATTCTCGGCGGAGGTGGCGCGCGTCAGCCGGGTTTGATGGAGCTTCTCAACGCCAAAAGCCATCTCCGTTTCACGCCGTGGCCCAGTTTATCGGGTGAACTGGGCGAGTTGACACTTGAACGTTACGCGGTGGCTTACGGTGTGGCACTCAAGCGGCTTGGGAGCTCGCCACCCTCGGCATCTTTGTTTCCCGCCGACTTGCGCGAAGCGCGAAAACGGCGACGCACCCAGGAACTGCTTCATTCGATCAACTGGGTCTTGCTCATGATCGTCACCTTGGTGTTGCTGTTCGGCACGGCGCAGAAATTTAGCCTGGGGCACAGAAAGAGCGCGCTGTTGAGGCAATCCCAGGCAGTGTTGGAGGAGGCAAAAGGAGTCGAAACATTAAATCGACAATTGGAAGATGCCTACGAGCGGTTGCGCCCCGCCTTGAAACAACAGAAACGAACCGTCGATAAACTCACGACTCTGGCGCAGTTGCAAAAAGTCAGGGACGATAAAAAGCTTTGGTATGTATTGTTCGCCGACCAGGAATCCTACTTTGCCGGGCAAGCTGCGCCTTCAGGTCAGACCAACCCGGTTGTCGCCGTCGCCGCCAACCTCACCACCACCAACCCACCCTCGGTGAAATACGGCTTTATTGCGGAACTCTGCCTTTCGGAAGAAGGCGAGGCCATGCGACAGACGTTGAGGAAAGTGGTGGCCGAGTTGAAACAAAATTCCGCGTTCACCAATGTCGATACCCTGCCGGCCGACCAGCGAAGAAACCTCGTCAGCACCAACGTGCTCCTTCTCCTTCCCGATCATTATTCTGCGTTGTCCATCGAACTGGCGGAGAATACTTTTGAAAATCCGCTGCCACCCAAAGAGCCGAAACCGCCACTGGCGGTGAATCGCAAAGCCAAAACGAGTCCACGATCCGCGCGGCCTTCGGCTGAGAGCACCGGGGCCGCGACCCGGGATAATTAACCATTCATGGCGACCATCAAACAAATTGCTCGCATCCGTTGGGTCATGCTCGCGGTCGCCTCGGGGCTTGCTCTGTACTACTTCCTTGTCTTTCGTCCATTGTCGCATCGGGTGGAAGCACTGGACGGGCCGTTGGACGAGGTATCGCAGGAACTCGTGAACGTCGGTCTCGAAAGCATCGGCATCCATGATCTGGACCTGGCCCAGGTCAAAAAAACCAAGGCGGCTTTAGAGACGTCACTGGAGACGACGAAGAAGGCCGGCCAGATCATCGTGGGCCGCGTGGAACTGGAGCCGGAAATTCGCGCCAAGCTGAAAGAGCCATTCCTGCTGATCGACTTTCAGTACGAGCGCCAGAAACGGATTGAGCAAGTAACGGCACTTGCCAAGACACAGCAAGTCACACTCGATTCGGCTGTGCCCGCCGGTTTTCCGGAACATAAGACGGAGATGAAAGACCCGAATCTGCTTTGGGGCGAATTATCAATCGTCCACCATATCTTGACGGCTGCGATCAACAACAAGATTGGCGCGGTCAAAAATCTGACCGTCCTGCCGGTTCAACCGCGCCACGCCGCTGCCGGGGAGACTTTTCTGGAGGCGATTTCAGTGCGTGTGGAGTTGGTTGGGCCGATGGAATCGGCCTCCAATTTTCTGCTTGCTTTGCCGCTGCGTGCGGAAGAAATGAAAGCCGCGGGGCTGCCCGAATCGCTGCCCGGAAAGCCGGCGCTGTTTTTGGACAAGTTGATCTTGCGAAAACAAACCCCTGAAAAGCCGGCCGAGGTCAATCTGGATGTGGTTGTTTGCGGCTTCGTTCGCACGGTGGACATACCTGTGGCGCAGCTGGAGGAAAAGACAAGACAGGAAGATGTTAAAAATATTGGAAAATAGTAAATGGTTTTCAATCGTGCTGTTGTTGGGGACGCTCGTCCTGTTCGCGCTGACGGTGTTCGAGCTGGGCGGCCAGGTGCCCAACCGCGCCGCCTTAAAACGGCGACCCAACCCGCCCGACGCAACCATCCTGGTGGGGAAAATCGAAGCGTTGTTTTCACCCGCGATGGTGGCCGCGATGCGCCCGCCTACAAACGGGGTTAGTCCGTTTTACACAACTTACTTTCAGCCGCCTCCCCAGCCGCCCACGCCGGTTACTCCGACCGCGCCGCCGCCAACAACGAAAAAAATTCTGCTTGTTTACCAAGGTGTTTATCAGGCCGCTGCCGGCGAAAAGAAGGCTTTTGTCAAGGTGGGTGATGGACTTTTCGTTGGGCCGGTGGGATCGAACGTGGTGGCTGACCTGGTGGTCGCCGACATCGCCCTGCGCACTTTGATTTTGAAAAACGCTGCTTCGCAGACGAACCTGCTGCAGTTTAACGTCCCTAAAGAAATCGAAGTCCCGATTAAATGAGCATGCAAGCGACCGCAACGATCAAAGACACCGGCGATCTCTTGCTCGAACAACGCAAGCTGAGCGAAAAGCAACTGGAACAGGTGCGCCGCAGCCAGCAGCGACTCGGCATCCCGCAGCACCAGGCAATTGTTGACTTGAATTACGCGTCGGAGGAGGACACCTACCGGGCGCTCGCGGCGCTCAATCATCTGGATTTTATCGATCACAGCCAACTCACGCTTACCCCCGGGGTTCTGGAGTTGGTGCCCGTGAAGCTAATTTTTCATTACCGCATGGTGCCGGTTTCATTGGTGGGCGAGGTGTTGACTTTGGCCTTTGGTGAGCCGCCGCGGCAAATGGAGCTCGGCAACTTGCGTCTTTTGTTAGGCAAACGCCTCAAGGTCGTCCTGACCACACCCAGTTCGCTTCACGCCGTCCTCAAAAGACAGTTCGGACTCGGCGCGCAAACCATTCAACGATTGCGCGAGGAGCGAGGACTGACCGACGCCAGCGAAGACATTATTTTTGATGTCAAATCAACTACGGATGACAAAGCGGTCGATGCCACGATTGCCGACTTCGTGGATCAAATTCTCCTCGAAGCGTTGCGGTTGCAGGCGACGGACATTCACATCGAACCCTACCATTCCTCGATCCGCCTGCGGTACCGGATCGACGGGATGATGCAGACCATTCCCGTGCCCGATGCCCTGCGCCAGCTCCACGAAACCATCGCCTCGCGCTTAAAAATCATGGCGGGATTGAACATCTCGGAAAAACGGTTGCCCCACGACGGGCGCATCGCCATGAAAACGGGCAACGAGGAGTATGATCTGCGCATTTCCGTCATTCCGACGAAGCATGGTGAAACTATTTGTCTGCGCATTCTCGGTCGGCAAAGTCTGTTTCTCGACCTCGAACAACTCGGCATGGAACCGCAACACGAAGCGCTGTTTGCCGAGTTGACCCAGTTGCCGCTGGGCCTGATCCTGTTGACCGGCCCAACTGGCAGCGGCAAAACAACTACTTTGTATGCCGCGTTGGCCCATGCCAACGACGATACGCGGAAAATCATCACGATTGAGGATCCGATTGAATATCAGTTGGAAGGCATCTCGCAGATCCAGGTGCGGCAGGACATCGGTCTGACATTTTCCGGAGGACTTCGCTCGGTGTTGCGTCACGATCCGGATGTCGTGCTCATCGGAGAAATTCGTGACAACGAAACCGCCGAGATTGCCGTGCGCGCCGCGCAAACCGGGCACCTCGTTTTCTCCACGCTCCACACCAACGACAGCATCAGCTCCATCACGCGGCTTATGGACATGAAGGTTGATCCATTTCTGATCGGCTCGTCCCTGGTTTGCAGCGTCGCTCAGCGATTGGCCCGGCGCATCTGCCGGCATTGCCTGGAAGAAGACACGGCCATCCCGGATCGGGTGCGTAAAGAGATGGCCGAGGCGTTGAAAATCAAACCGGCTGAAATCAAAGCAAGTAAGGGACACGGTTGCATCGAGTGCAACCAGAAGGGTTACCGCGGGCGGGTTGCGATTTATGAATTCTTTTTGATGAACGACGAAATCGCGGACCTGATTGTGCCGGACATCAAGACCGGACAATTGCGGGAAGCCGTTCGCAAACACGGCTGGCGACCGTTGCGCGAGCAGGCATGGGTCAAGGTGCAGGCCGGATTGGTCCCCATCGCCGAACTCCAGCGATTGACTCAACGCATCGACTTTCAGAAGACAGCGACGGGGCCTTGAGCCAAACTTTGAGCCTTCGCCGCCGGCCTGAATGGGGAGCAGCAGACTTTGAAGCCGCCCGACCTCACGACGACCGATGCTCCGAGTCGAAAACGCTTTTGAGGATGGTCTCCTTGATTTTCCAAAGCAGCGCCATGGTCATCGCCAATGGCAACAAGACAAAAATGGCCAGTGGCAAGAACTTGAAGATGATCAACCATCGGCCTTGCGACTCCAGTTGTTCAAGGAAAAGAGTTGCTTCCAATGGCATCGACTGAAATCGGACCACCGCGTGATAAATGATGGCGAGAGCGGCAGCCGCCAGTAGCAGGCCGCGATTTACAGTGGTGAAATGTTTGGTTTCCAACCGCAACGTTTCATCCGGGAGCATTGCGCTCAAACGTTGCAGGACCAGGTTGATGCAGCTCAGAAATATCAGGCCTGATACGGCCAATAGTGCCACCATCGGTCCAAAAAATGCGTGGCCGGGCATCTTGTTCCAACAGTAAAGAAAGGGCGAGAGGCCGAGGTTTACCCAGGCAAAAAGTTGGGCGCGATCCAACGCGTTGCGCCAGATCCGCTCCTGTTTCTGGAAATGTTGCAGTTGCCACAGCCCATACAACAGCCACCCGGTGACCAGGAGCGGAAGAAAGATGCCGAAGGACCCAAGCCAATCGGCTTTGGCCGTCTGCACGCAGACGATCAGCGCAATGGGCAACCCCCAGAACAAGGCTGACAGGCCGCGCAACAGCCGACCGAGCGAGCGCAACAGTTCAGGGTTGGGGGAGGAATCAGGCATGCCGGAAATACAGGATGAAAAATGAAAGATCAGGAATGGAAGTTTGCGCGTGTGCCGCGCGCGGACTTTGTTTCTTCATTCTGCATGATTCCTTTTGCCCATCAAAAACTCAAATAAGTGTATTCCTTGAGCCCGCGTTCGTATTCATCGAGCAGACGCATCGCATCGGACGGTTTCATTTTGTCAGATTTGATGGCCTCGTCGATCTGCGCTTTCATCTGCCGCTTCAATTCGTTTTCGTCGTACTGTACGGCGGCCAGCGATTGAACGATGGTGTTGCCCTCAATGATTTCTTCCACGTAGTACCCGGCCGCTTCGTCAGCATCGAGAAACACATGCACTTCGTTCACCCGGCCGAACAGATTATGCAGGTCACCCATGATGTCCTGATATGCGCCCATCAAAAAGAAACCCAGGTAGTACGGCTCGAGCAGCCCGTTGCCGTTGGTGATCAATTTGTGCAGCGGCAGGGTATCGCGCACGTCGCGAAGATCGATGAATTTGTTGATCTGCCCGTCGGAGTCGCAGGTGATATCCACCAGCGTTGCTTCGCGCGTGGGTCGTTCGTTAAGACGGTTCACCGGCATGATGGGAAAGAGCTGGCCGAGCGCCCAGTGATCGAGCAGCGATTGGAACACGGAAAAATTGCAGATATACTGGTCGCCCAAACTGTCTTCCAGTTTGCGGATTTCCTCGGGCACGTAGGCTTGGCCACGAAAACTCGCCACCACTTCCTGGCCGATTTCCCAGTAAAGACTTTCGATCTTGGCTTTGTCCGGCAATTCCAACAGGCCGAGAGTGAACATATTGTGAGCGTCTTCTTTCCGCTCCTGGGCGTCGTGGTAGGCCTCCAGTTTGTTCAACTTCGCGAGGTTCTTGCGGATATCAAGGAGCTCTTTGACGAGCGGGTGTTCATTTTCACCATATTTCAGATCGTTGCCGGCGCGTATTTTTTCAATGGCGCCAAACGCTTCGACAATCAACACGCTGTGATGCGCGACGATGGCGCGGCCGCTTTCGCTGACAATATCAGGATGCGGCACCTTCTCCGCGTTGCAAACATCGGCGATGTAATAAACAATGTCGTTGGTGTATTCCTGCAACGAGTAATTCGTTGAGCTGTCGAAAGCCGAGCGGCTGCCATCGTAATCGACACCCAGTCCACCGCCGACATCCATGTACTGGATCGGCAAACCCATCTTGTGCAGCTTGGCGTAAAAGCGTGCCGCTTCCTGCACCGCCTTTTTGACGGTCAGGATGTCCGGCACCTGCGAGCCGATGTGAAAGTGAAGCAACCTGAAACAATGACTGAGCTTTTCGGTCTTCAGCAGTTCCGTGGCGGTCAGGAGTTCGGCGGTGCTTAAACCAAACTTCGCGTTCTCGCCGGCGCTTTCCGACCATTTTCCCGCGCCCTTGCTGAGCAACCGCGCCCGGATGCCGATGAGCGGTTCGACCCCGACCTGACGGGAAACGGAGATGATTTGTTTCAACTCCTCCAGTTTTTCCACCACCATGATGACTTTTTTGCCCAGCTTGGTCCCCATGAGCGCCATTTTAATGAAGCTCGTGTCCTTGTAACCGTTGCAAATAATCAGGCTGTCCGGCTGATTCTGAAGGGCCAGCCCGGCGAACAACTCCGGCTTGCTGCCCACTTCAAGGCCGAAGTTGTAAGGCTTGCCGGCGTCCAGGATTTCCTCCACCACCTCGCGAAGCTGGTTGACCTTGATCGGAAAAACGCCGCGATANNACTCGGTGACGGAGGATGTCCTGAAAGCGGATTAGCACGGGAAACTTCAAGCCGCGCGCCTTGGCTTCCTCGATGACATCGGTAATATCCACCGCTGCGCCGGCTTCCTGCAACGGTCTGGCCACCACGCGGCCGGCCTCATTGATGTCGAAGTATTTCGCGCCCCAGCGGTTAATGTTGTACAGGTTGCGGGCGGTCTGGATGTCCCATGGTCGAGAGACGTCAGTTGAATCGCTCATGTCGTTTGCTCATGCCGCGCGCACTATAAAAGACTCCCCGCGGAATTCAATAGGCGTGATGACAAATTTTCAAAGCATGAAGGGCGAACATTCGCGCACGGCGCTTGGAAAGCGTTGATTGGAATCTTCAAATCCTCACCTCTTGTCCAAAATGAGAATCTCCAAGTCACGAACGGCAGTCCGTCTCACCAGGAAATCTACGATGGCACTCTGCTCGTCGGGCGTAAGCTTGTCGTCTCCGTGCAAGACTGCTTGCGAGAAGAAACTCAAGATCTGGGATTCAAACTGTACCACCCCAGTATCACCGTGGATCAATACTCGGCGGTCGAAAATGCGAGGCTGGCCGTCGAACATGACGTGGCCGCCAAAGCCGCCGCCGGGGACCCCGCCGCACTGAAGGTTTTGGAAGCCATGAAAAAGTCAGGGTGGTAAGATGCATTCATGTCCCTCCACTTTGCCAGGGATCATGCTCTTAACAGTCGACCCTAAAAGGGATATTGGCTTATCCGTGATGAAGAATTCCAGCTATTCTGCTAGGCCAGATACTAAGCGGCAGATTTGCTCCTTGGATACTCTCGCTTCCTCCGCTGGAAAAACTTTTGACTCTTTTCTCCGTTCAACTAGCCTTTGCCCAACTCAATAAAATAATATGAGATTTGGCATCAACACCTTTTTGTTTACATCACCGTTTACCAACGCGAGCACCCGGCTTTTCGGACAGTTCAAAAAATGGGGATTCGACACCGTCGAAATCCCCATCGAAGACCCGTCGCACATCGACCCGTCCTATTTGAAACGCGAGTTGGACAGGTGCGGGTTGGTCTGTGGTTCCGTTTGCGCCTGCATGGGGCCGGATCGTGATTTGCGCGGCACCCCCAAACAACAACAGACCGGTCTGGCCTACATGAAGATGTTGATCGACCAGATGGTGGTGCTTAAGTGTCCGTCGTTGATCGGGCCGGAGTATTCCGCCGTCGGTCGCGCGGATGCCGTCCCGCCCGCCGAATATAAGCAACAATGGAAGACGGTGGTAAAACATCTCAAGACGCTTTGTAAATATGCACAGAAGCGCGGCCGGCAGGTCTGTCTCGAACCACTCAACCGTTTCGAAACCGACTTCATCAACACCTGCGATCAGGGTTTGAAGATGATCCGCGATGTCGGCAGTCCCGCCCTCAAACTTCATCTCGACACGTTCCATATGAATATCGAGGAGAAGAACCAGGCGGCAGCCATCCGGAAAGCCGGCAGGCACTTGGGCCATTTCCATGCGTGCGGCAGCGACCGGGGCACGCCGGGCAACGATCACATTGATTGGAAGCCCATCGTGAGTGCGCTCAAATCGATTGGCTACCAAGGCGACGTGGTGATTGAGTCGTTCACCACGGACGTAAAAGTCATCGCCCGCGCCGCGGCGATCTGGCGCAAGATCGAACCGAACCGCAACGACATCGCGATGAAAGGGCTGAAGTTCCTGAAGCGGACTGTGAAGTAAAATGCAGATCGGCGCGTCAGACAGTGGACAAATGAAAATATTGCTCCCGTCCGAGCTTTGGAAAATGATTGAAGTAATAAATATGAAAACAAATTCTTTGCGCGGTGTCGGTCTAACGGCGTTGCTCGCACTAGGCGTTGGCCTCTTTTCGCAAGGCGCTTTTGCCGCAGAAAATGAGGCCGGCTTTAAAAGCCTCTTCAACGGCAAGAACCTCATCGGCTGGGACGGCCGCCCGCAACATTGGTCGGTCGAGAACGGCGCCATCATGGGTCGCACGACGAAGGAACACCCGGCAAAGGGAAACAACTTTCTCATCTGGACAAACGGCACGGTTGGCGATTTTGAACTACGCTGTTCATACCGAATCACGCCGAATAACGATAAAGGCTTTGCCAACTCTGGCATCCAATATCGCAGCAAGGATTTCGGGAATTTTGTCGTTGGCGGTTATCAGGCCGACATGGAAGCGGGCAAGACCTATTCCGGGATTCTTTACGAAGAACGAATGCGCGGCATCCTGGCCGAGCGCGGCCAAAAAGTTGTCATCAAGGAAGCCGACGGCAAAACCGTAAAGGAAGTCGTCGGCTCGCTCGGCAACTCCGATGAAATTCAAGCGGCCATCAAACAGGATGGTTGGAACGATTACGTGGTCATCGCCAAGGGAAACCATCTCCAGCATTTCATCAACGGCAAACAGACGGTTGATGTCGTTGACGAACAGGAATCGAAGGCGGCCAAATCCGGCATCCTTGCGTTGCAATTGCACGCAGGTGAACCGATGACCGTGCAGTTTAAGGGCATTCGACTCAAAGAGCTCAAGTAATCCTACCCTGGGATTGAGCAGGTTTTAACAGGAGAAAGTTTATGAAAAGAATTGTCTGTATCACAGTCGCGGGTGGGTTGGCGCTTCTGCTCGTGGCAACGACAACGAAGTCCTCAGCCGAAGAAAACGGCAAAAAGAAAATTGTTCTTGTCGCCGGCCACCCAAGCCACGGTCCGGGAGATCACGAGTTTAATGCTGGCGTCCAGTTGCTCCACAAATGTTTGCAAAATCAACCCGGCGTCACCAGCACTTTTTACCTCAACGGCTGGCCCCAAGACCCGCACGCGTTCGACAATGCTGACACGATTCTTTTCTTCATGGACGGCGGCAACGGCCATCCGATCGTCCAAGGTGATCATCTTAAAACCATCGGCGACCTGATGAAGCAAGGTGTTGGTCTGGCCTGCATGCATTACGCCGTTGAAGTTCCCAAGGACAAGGGCGGCCCGGAGTTCCTCGATTGGATCGGCGGCTACTACGAAGACCACTTTTCCACGAACCCTCACTGGATCGCCGACATCAAGAGCCTGCCAAACCATCCGATAACGCGTGGCGTGAAACCATTCGCGGTCAAAGACGAATGGTACTACAACATGCATTTCCGCCCGGAGATGAAAGGGGTGACCTCCATCCTCGTGGCGAAGCCGGATGATGAAACGCGTCAGGGCAAATCATCTTCGCCCCGCGGCCCCTATCCGCATATTCTCGCCGCCAGCGGACGCGATGAAGTGCTGGCGTGGGCGGTCGAACGGCCTGATGGCGGGCGCGGTTTTGGTTTCACCGGCGCGCATTTCCACAAGAATTGGGGCAACGAGAATTTTCGCAAGTTGGTGCTCAACGCTCTCTTGTGGACGGCCAAGGCTGAGGTGCCGGCCAAGGGCGTTGAATCCGCCGTCACGGAAGATGATTTAAAACAAAACCTCGACCCCAAGGGACAGAAGGCGAGTGCCGCCAACATCAGCGGGCTTTGGAACTTCAATGTTGAAACCCAGCAGGGAACGGGAACCCCAGTCTTCACCTTCAAGCAGGACGGCGAGACGTTGAGCGGAACTTACAAAGGCGCGCTCGGCGAGGCCCCGGTCACCGGGACGATCAAAGGCAGTGACGTAAAATTCTCATTGAAGGGCAAGCTTCAGGAGGATGAAATCGCCGTGACTTACACCGGTAAGGTTGAAGGCAAAGACAGCATGAAAGGCACGGTCAAGTTCGGCGAACTTGGCGAAGGCACTTGGACCGCTAAAAAGTAAAAGTATTTTGATAATTTCAATCGACGAACCGACTTTGGCAGATCACATCACAAAAAAATCGCCTCTCGATAATCTGAAAATGAAATCGTCTCTTCTTACTCCCGGCTTCGCTTTGTTTTTGACCGCATCCGTGTTTAGTGCTTCCGCCGAAGACGCCAAACCGGAACACGGTTCCGGGCCGGAAGCGGCGCGCGAAGAATTGAAATCGTTGAAAGCCGGCGAAGGTTTGGAGGTCAGTCTGTTCGCTTCCGAGCCGATGGTTCGCAAGCCGAGCAACATGGACGTGGATGCCCGGGGTCGTGTCTGGATCATTGAGAACGTGAATTATCGTTCCAGTTTCAAACCGTGGGGTTATCTGCGGCCCGAGGGTGATCGGATCGTGATTTTGGAGGACACCAAGGGTGACGGTGTCGCCGACAAGGAAACCACGTTTTACCAGGGCAAGGACATCAACGCCGCGCTGGGAATTTGTGTGCTGGGCAACAAAGTCATCGCCTCCAGCGGGTCAAATGTCTTTGTCTTCACCGACACCAATGGTGATGACAAGGCGGACAAAAAAGAAGTCCTTTTCACCGGCATTTCCGGCTTCGATCACGATCACGGTGTGCATGCGTTTGTGTTCGGGCCGGACGGCAAACTCTATTTCAACTTCGGTAACGCAGGCAAACAGTTGAAGAAGCCCGATGGGAATCCGGTCGTTGATCTGGCTGGCAACGAAGTCAACGACAAGGGCAGGCCGTATCGCGACGGCATGGTCTTTCGCTGCAATCTCGACGGCAGCGAAGTCGAAACACTCGCCTATAACTTTCGCAACAACTATGAAGTCGCGGTCGATTCCTTCGGCACACTCTGGCAGTCGGACAACGACGACGACGGAAATCGCGGCGTGCGCATCAATTACGTCATGGAATTCGGGAATTTCGGTTACAAGGACGAGATGACGGGCGCGGGTTGGAGCGACGGTTGGAAAAAAGCGCAGCAAAAAGGTGCAACCGAACCGGAAAAGATTTTCTACGAATGGCATCAATATGATCCCGGCGTAGTGCCGAACCTGTTGCACACCGGCGCCGGTTCGCCGACCGGCATCGCCGTGTATGAAGGCAAACTGCTCCCGGAAGTTTTCCGCAATCAGATCATCCACTGTGATGCCGGGCCGAACGTGGTGCGCTCGTATCCGGTGAAACCGGACGGTGCCGGCTACACCGCCGGCGTCGTGAACGTTCTCACCAGCAGCGACACTTGGTTCCGGCCATCGGATGTGTGCGTCGCGCCGGATGGATCGCTTTACGTGGCCGACTGGCACGATCCCGGCGTGGGTGGCCACAACATGGGCGACCACGTCGTGGCCACCATGCGCGGTCGCGTTTATCGCGTTGCTCCGCCGGGCAGCAAAGCGACCGCGCCCAAACTCGACTTAAAAACAGCGACGCGTTGCGTGATGGCGTTGCAATCTCCCAACCAAGCAACGCGCTATCTGGCTTGGACAAGGCTGCACGAGATGCAGGGCAACGCTGAAAAAGATTTGCTTCGATTGTGGAAAGGCAACGACCCGCGTCAACGCGCCCGCGCATTGCAAATCCTGGCTCGCATCAAAGGCAGTGAGAAAAAATACGTCGAACGGGCGCTCAAAGACAGCGACCCGGACCTCCGCATCACCGGTCTGCGTATTGCCCGCGAGTTGAAACTCGATGTGATTCCTTACGTGAAGACGCTGGTCAAAGACGTCTCGCCTCAGGTTCGGCGCGAATGCGCCATCGCCCTGCGTTACCATCCGTCACCGGAAGCGCCGATGCTCTGGGCCGAACTCGCGGCTCAACACGACGGCCAGGATCGTTGGTATCTCGAAGCGCTCGGCATCGGCGCGGACAAACAAGCGGACAGGTTTTTCGAAGCCTGGCTCGCCAAGGTAGGTGACCAGTGGAACACGCCGGCGGGTCGGGACATCGTCTGGCGATCCCGCACCAAAAAGGCCCCGGCGTTGCTGGCCAGGATCATCAACGACAAGAACACGTCGGAGAAGGAACGCGCTCACTACTTCCGGGCATTGGATTTCATCAACGGCCCGGAAAAGGACGCTGTATTGGTGGAACTTCTGACGGGCACCGCGCCGGCAAAATAGTTGTGGTTATCACGATTGCCAAAAGTCATTTCCGTTTATGGTGAACCCACCCCTAACCCCTCCCAAGAGGGGAACTGTGTCCGACTCGTCCAAAATTCTGCTCCCCCCTGGAAGGGGTTGGGGGCATTATCCCTTAGTTAAGCGTATGAAGTCAGANNGCCATTTAGTTAAGCGTATAAAGTCAGAGGGTACGTCCGCCCTCACCCCAACCCTCTCCCCCAGGAGAGGGAGTTTCTGCTGGACCGCGTTTGGACTGTGCGGAGCGGCGAATGCAAAAGGCCGCCAGGATTTGCTGAGAACAGACGAAGCTTCCTCCTCTCCTGGGGGAGAGGTCCCGGGTGAGGGCGAGCCTTCGTCACTAACTAAATGGCGGTGGGGGTTTGAGGTGGGTTGTCAGGCTCCGGCTCCAGAAATTGTTGGAAATTGTTCTAGCCACTTGAGCATGACACTTCGTCCACGTAAGAAGGAATATTTTTTATGAAAGCAATTCGCGCCCATCAGTGGTGTGAACCAAAGGGTTTGGTAATCGATGAGATTGACCAGCCCAAGCCGCAAGCCGGCCAGGTACTCGTGAAAGTCCATACCGCCGCGCTCAATTTCCCCGATATTCTGCTCATTGCCGGAAAATATCAGGTCAAGCCGCCATTGCCCTTCACGCCTGGTTTGGAAGTGGCGGGAACAATTGTGTCGGTCGGAGAGGGCGACAACCCATTCAAGGCCGGCCAGCGCGTCATGGCGCAGGTGGATATGGGCGGCTTCGCCGAATACGCCATCGCGCCGGTCAGTGGTGTTCAGCTGCTGCCCGATTCCATGAGCGAAGCGGAGGGCGCGGCGTTCCCGCTCGTTTACCAGACTTCCTATTTCGCGCTGACGCATCGCGGCCAGTTGCAAAAGGGTGAGATGGTGCTGATCCATTCAGCCGCCGGCGGCGTGGGGCTGGCGGCGGTGCAAATTGCGCGCGCCCTCGGCGCGGGAAAAATCATCGGCACCGCCGGCGCAGATGAAAAACTCCAGCTCATCCGTGATAACGGCGCGGACATCGCGTTCAACTATCAAACGGAGGATTTTGTCGAAGCGGTCAAGCGCGAGACGCAAGGACGCGGTGCGAACGTGATTTTCGATCCGGTTGGCGGCGAGCTGGGCGAGCGGGACGTCAAATGTGTCGCGTTTGAAGGGCGCATTGTTCTGATTGGTTTCACGAGCGGAAAGTTTTCCAACTTCGCCGCCAATCATATCCTGATCAAAAACTATAGCGTCGTGGGGCTTCACTGGGGCATCTATCGCCAGCACAACCCCGCCAAAATCGTGTCGGCGTGGAAGGAACTGTTCGCTCTATACAGCGCCGGAAAACTCAAACCGGTGATTGGCGGGCGCTATCCAATGGAAAAGGTTGCCAGGGCGATGGAGTTTCTGGCCTCGCGCAAAGCGACCGGGAAAATAGTTCTCCACTGGTGAGGCTTGCGTTGCGCGTATGGCATTGTCTCGAATGAATTCTCCCTGGCCGTTCGTGAGGCCGGCTTATTGGGTAATTCTCCTCACGCTTCATCTGCGCACAGTTTTTGGCGCGGAAACACTAGCGGTCAACCCGTCCGGGCCTACGGCCATCGCCATCGAAGCCTTGATCCGGCTCAAGGGCATCGATTTGGAAACCTATCCGGCGATGAAGACAGCCGTGATGAAAGTGTTGGAACAAGTGCGTGGGACGCCGCAGTTCGTCGAACTCGTCCGCGACTTCAAAATCAAGGATCAAAGCCCGGCGCTGTTGGAATTCGCCGTTCAACATCCGGACGACAGCAGCGGGGTCGAAGCGATGCGGTTGATTCTCGCCAACCAGGACTTCGCATTGCTGACCAACTCGCTGGCCGGCACCGACGCGGTCAATGTCGTCGAGGCGCTGGGCAACACCGGCGAAAAACAAATTGTGCCGCTGCTCGCGCCGCTGGTGACGGACACAAAAAGAGAGGCGAACTTGCGAAAGCAAGTTCTGCGCTCGCTGGCCAGGATTCAGGATGGCGCGGCTGCGTTACTCAAATTGGCCAGGGAAGAAAAACTGCCCGACGATCTGAAATTCATCGCGAGCGCGGAACTCAACAATGTCCGTTGGGCGGAGATCAAAACCGAGGCCGCTAAACTGTTACCGTTGCCGCAGAGTCAGAACGCCCAGCCGCTGCCGCCCATCGGTGATCTCCTAAAAATGAAGGGCGACCCCGCGCGCGGCGGGGAAGTATTCGCGCGGGAAACCGTTGGCTGCATCAAGTGCCATCAGGTGAACGGTCGCGGCACGGATGTGGGTCCAAACCTTTCCGAGATTGGCAGCAAGCTCGGCAAGGATGCGCTTTTCGAGTCCATCCTGGATCCAAACGCCGGCATTTCCTTCGGTTACGAAGCGTGGCAAATCGAGTTGAAAAACGGCGACGAAGCCTTTGGGTTGATTGTGAGCGAGAGTGCGGATGAGCTGGCGATCAAAGCCCAGACCGGCATCGTCACGCGATACCAGAAGACCGACGTTGTGAAACGCCAACAGATGAAAACCTCCATCATGCCCACCGGCTTGCAACAAGCCATGTCCACGCAAGACCTTGTCGATTTGGTGGAATATCTTTCTTCGCTCAAGAAATCGGCGAACTCAAGGTTGGGCGGGAAGAGTAGCCCTGTTGGGTTTTGCACAACGGAGATTCCATACATCTCAGAAGGATCCACTCCGGCTCATTCCTGCCGGTCAAAGATGTTTTCGATTTTGACCGGTCTTCGTGAAGCCATGAGCATCGGCGAATCGGACGAGCGATCCCAACCCGGCCAATACCAGAGACTGCCGTCGGTCGCGAGTGCTGCTATTCCTCCCGATAGGCTGCTAATAGCAACCCAATCGGTGTGAGAACCCACTCGAACGGGAGGCTGGGTGCGAAAAGCGGTCTGTTCCTCGCTTATGTTTCTGAGGTGTCGGTTAAATTCCCATTTCCAGAGAGAGCCATCCGCTTTGAGCGCAAACAGCCTTGCAAAATCAGCCACCGCTTTCCAATCCTTGCCGCTTCCGACTTGTTCCATTTTTGCCTTGTATTCTTCGAGCAACTTGCCGGCTTCAATTCTCGTCCATTCCCAAGCCCAGATCGTCCCATCTTCACGCACGCCAACATCAAGATTCAAGTGCCTCCCAAAACTCGTCCACTTGGTGTTATCAAAGCTTGGCATTCGTACAACGACCGTCCCCGGCTCAAGCACAATCCTCGGCAGTCTCTGCATTTCAGAATCGCGTAATGTTAACTCGTGAGAAACCCAGGCGTTCCCGTCTCTTTTCCAGGCGTAAAAACGATTTCCCGTCTGAATTCTTGCCCAATCTGAATCAGTTCCCAAGCGATATGGCGTGTATGCCCGGAGCCCGGGCCACTTCTGACGGTAATTGAAGTTGTTAGTCCCCCAGCGCCACAAGGTGCCATCCTGCTTCAAGAGGATTACTCCGTCAGAGTTCGGCACGAGGCTGAGCCAGTTGGTTTCGTCCCCGAATCTGACGAGCGGAGAAGGGCCGCTTACGCGTTTCTTGTCGAAATCATATCGTGGCCTCTCTGAAACCCATAAAGACCCATCAGAGCGAATCCCGACTGTATCGCGAGACTTCGCAACGGCAGCGACCCAATTCGAGCCGGGAACATTTTGACTCCCATTCAAGCTCTTCCACTTACCCCCCAACAGAAACCCGGTGTTCTCTCCAAATGACAAGAACGGCCAGCCGTGAACGTAATCAATTCGATCGACCCAAAGTCCTCCATCTGGCTTTAGGAGAGTCAGAGACCTACCATAATCATACAGACTTGCCGGCTTCGCTCCCGTCAGCCGCGCTGAACCATGCGCCGGTTCAAGCGGCGTGATCAATTCCCAAGTGCGATTGAAAACGAGGGAAGTGGCAGTGGCGATGGACACCAACGCGCCAACCAGTCCCAGCACATTGCGGCGCCAGAGTCGAGGACCCTCGGGAATGCACCGGAAGTTTCGCCACGTGAGCCATACGAAGATCACGGTCAGCGTCGGGACTGCGATATAGTACACGAGGTAACCCTCCCAAATATGGAAGATTGGATAGACGGCGTTGGACAGGAGGAACCAAACCACGATCGCCACGGCGACGGCCGTCGCCAACGCCTGGAAAACGTTGCGGGCCATGGTGGAGGCGTAAAAGCCGATCAAGGAAAGCGCCACCGAGAGCAGCGATAAAACTAGCAGTGTTCGGGTTTCGAATGGTTTCTTGAGCAACTCCACGCCGGAGCCGGCTCCGACGGCGCTTCCAATTCCTTCCGCCGTCCAGAGCAGCAGCGCGCTCAACAGCCCTCCCAAGATCAGGACGAAGAAAATTTTGAAGGAACACTGGACGCGCCGCGAAACCGGCAGGCACAAATGCGCGTCCATCGTACCGAGCTTGCGCTCCTCGGCGACGCTCGAACTTGCGGCCAGCAGTGGCACAATCATCCAAATCCCACCGAAGACTTCCAAGGTTGCGTGCAATGTTCCTCCCAAATCCAGATTACCGAACCTGCGCAAGGCCACGACTCCCAGATGCAGGAGGAATAGTCCAGCCATTCCAGCCAGACTGATTTGGTGCAGTTGGAGTTCCTTCCAAAACAACGCCGCCAGGGGCCGACGCGCCCGGATTGAGATCCTCGTTTCTGCACCGGCGTTTCGCCAGCCGGGAAAAGAAATGACGCCGCCGGTCCACGCCGCCTCCTGCGCATGGAGGAACTGTCGCCGCGCCCACCAGAACCCAGCGACTGCATAAAGTCCCAAGGCCACAAGTAGTGTCGAATCCGCCCCTCCGTTCACCAAGATTAGCATCAGAATCCCCCATGGAATCAGAATCGTGAACCAGAACGCCGCAATCATCTGGCGCAAAAGCAAAGTCGTCCACAGTCCACCCGCAAAGAAGACGACCATTGCCGTTCCGCCGCTCGTCAGCGTCCTTGTCCAATAATCTGAGCTCCAATGATCTGAGCGCACCAGCCCTAAATAAACACAGGCTGCGCAGGAGAGATACCACGCGGCAAAAACCGTTGTCATTGCGACGGCCAGCACCGCGACTTTTGTCCACCAGATGCGGGTGCGCTCCAGAGGTTGTGCTAGGATCAAGGGAAAGGTATGCAGGCCAAACTCACGGCCGAAAGGAGACAATGCCAGCATCACGACCCCAAACAAAAACGAGAGCACCACAAAGTCATCGGCGTTGTTGAGGTCGTATGGCAGCAGCCACACCGGCACAATCGCCAGCAACAGTGCCACCCCATAAGCGGGCAACAGCAGTCGGATTTCTTTCGCTTCAAGGGGGCTCATAATTTTGCCTTGGCCAGAGTTCCCGCGGCCACAAAAATCTCCTCCAGCGACATCGAGTCGCAACGCAGTTCCTCCGGTTGCAGAGCCTTGAGTTTTTCCAGCAGTTGCTCGCTATTGCCGTTGGCCAGAATCTCCAGTTCCCGACCGGACTGTCGCACGCTCAGCGCGCTGCTCAGATCCAGCCCGGAGGGTGCTTGAGCAAAGCAGACACGGATTTTCTGGAAACGAGCTCGCGCATCGTCGGCTTGCATGGTGAAGAGTTCGCGGCCCTGCTCGATAATCGTGAATTCATCAATCAGTCCCTCGAATTCCGCGATAAGATGCGTCGAGACAAAGACCGTGCGGTTTTCTGGATCG
Organism: Limisphaerales bacterium; assembly: GCA_003140275.1. GTDB lineage: Bacteria > Verrucomicrobiota > Verrucomicrobiia > Limisphaerales > PALSA-1396 > PALSA-1396. The sequence continues at coordinate 21,821 of PLJQ01000230.1, read as the reverse complement.
CTCGCGTGGTAAGCTCCGATGACGGTCTGGATAAACTCCCGCCGCACAATGGGATCAAGTCCGGACGTGGGTTCGTCCAACACCAACAGTTCCGGTTCGGGACAGACTGCGCCGATCAACGCCAGTTGCGTCTTCTGCCCTTTGGAAAGGTGGCTGGCCTTCTGGGCAGGATCGAGTTGGAAGCGCTTCAGCAAATCAGCCTCGATGTCCCGATTCCAGTGTGGACGAAAAGAGGCCAGGAATTCCAGCGTCTGGTTCACGGTCATCCACGGATAGAAGGCCACGGTGTCGGGCACGTAGGTCAATCGCGACTTGACCTGCACCTCCTGCCGCTGCGGATCCAGACCAAACACGCGCACGCTGCCGGCACCGGGCTGAAGCAAGTTCAAGAGGCACTTGATGGTCGTGGTCTTGCCCGCGCCATTGCGGCCGAAGAATCCGTAACAGCGCCCCGGGCGGACCGTGAGGCTCAGGCCATTGACCGCCTCCACTTTCCCATAGCGACGGGTCAAGTTCTTGAGTTCAATCACTGGAGTCTTGGTTTCCATAATATTTGTCCTTTCCGTTAATTGCCCTCCTTCGTGGCTGCGGATTTACGCTTGAAGTAGTCGAGCCGTTCCTTGACCAGGGCGAGGAATTTTTCGCGATCGACTTGCAAGTGATGCGCCATGACCACCGCTTCATCGATCTCCGTGAGCAGCAGTCGCTGGCGGACCGGCTCGGTGAAAGGGGAGTTTTTCTGCTTCAGGAAAAATCCCTTGCCCGGAAACGTCTCAATGATGCCCTGGCTCTCCAACTCGGCGTAAGCCTTGGCGATGGTATTGCGGTTGATGCGCAGTTCCTCGGCCAGCGGACGGAGGGATGGCAACGGCTCGCCCGGACGCAGTCTTCCGGAAGCCGCCGCATAGCGGATCTGATCCGCGAGTTGGAGATAAACCGGCTTGCCAGTCTGGAAATCAACCTGAAAAATCATGGTCTTGTTTTACTGTTATACCACACTGTGACAGTTGGGAAGCTTCTGTCAAGAATCTTTTCTTGAAAAATGAAGCCAGGAGTTATGTCACAAAATGGACATCGGAGGAAACCCGTTCGAGTTGAGGGTCTGTTTGAAAAGTGAAGAAAGCCTCAAACAAGCTGCGTCTTTGTCTGTACTTTGTATCTACATTTCCGCAGTACACTGGGGATGCGATACACCACTGATCTAAGGGCCGGAGCGGGAGGCTGCTTTTATCACACGGTTATGTTTGAAAGTTCGCGGCTATTGCCCGGACTTCCTGGCCTTACGCTTNNTTCGCAAGGGGCGGTAACCGATCAGAATTATTTTTTCGTCCTTCACGATCTGCCGAATATCCGGATCGTGCGTGAAGGTTTCGTATTGCTCGGCGCGGGTCTTCCAACTGTTGGTGATGGCCTTCAATTCCTCGGTCGGTTTGGACGCGTGGATGTACAGTTCCGTCACGCCGGGTTTCAAATTCTTGAGAATGCCCGCCCAAAACTGTTTCACACCATTTTTCTCCTGCGGCAGTTCCTCGTGAACAAAATAATCCGTGAAGACGAGGCCCTTGGCGGCGAACTTGTCGCGCATCGTCGGCGCGCCGTTCTTTTCCATGGTGGCTTGCGACGCCATGCGCAGCGGCAAATCAAACTCGACCGCCAGTTGCACGTACGCGTCCATGTACGCGGGGTTATACTGGAACGTGCCCATGTGTGAATCGATATGCGTGACATCGACACCCGCGGCCAGAGCCCGCTTGATTTGAGCGCGCCCTTCAATGAGCGCTTCCTCCGGTTTTGAATGCGCATAAACCTCCTGCACGGAGCGCCACATGTAACCGTCCGGGTCAAGCAAGCCGGACACTTGTTCGCGCGGCGCCACCGATCCCCAACGATAAAACTTCCACTCCGACGTGAGACAGAGATGAATGCCGAAGTCGCGCTGCGGATTCCGTTTGGCATAGTCCGAGATCTCGTTGAACCAGGGACAGGGCACCATCATCGTGGAGGAGGTCATCAGTCCTTGCTCCAGCGATTCGATGGTGGCTTCATTGGCGGCATGGCACATTCCCACGTCGTCGCCGTTCACAATCAGGATTTTGTCGGTGGGTTTGTAACCCAGACGCTCCGCCAGCGTTTGAGTTGTGGCGGCAGTGAGCCTGCCCACGCAGCCGGCCATGATCAGGAAGCTGAAAAATAATTTCATAATGATCGGGATTGATTTGACTGGATAAGGATTGTCGGCACCCCGGTCTTTTAAGCAAGAACGGATTCGCGGGACGGGTTGACATGATCCTGGCCAGCGTTAAAGTCGCGTCATCCAAAATGATACCGGGCCAGGTGTCTGGCCGGTCTGCCAATGATGGCCTTGGGTTGAATTGTTATCAGTATGTTTAAATTGCGTATTCCTTATATCGCTTCGTTGGCCTCGTTGGCGTCGGTTGCCTTCGCCATCTGCTTTTCGGAATCAAACGCCGCCGAACCCGGGCAAGCATCACCCCGCAAACTCACCTCGCTTGATAGGATGACGTTGCCGCATCTGAAAACGGCCCATGACGATGTGGCGCGGTTTCAGAAGCATCGGCAGTCGCTTCCGCCGCTGCCCAGCCTGCACGATTACCGCGCCATCCTCCATGCGCACGCCGAAGATTCCGCGCACACCGGCGGCACGCGCCCCGAAATGCTCGTGGACGCAAAGAAGGCCGGGGTGAACGCCATTTTGTTGACCGATCATTACCGTCCGCCGCATGACTTTATCAAAGAGAGCTGGCGGGGCATGCACGAGGGGGTGTTGTTCATCCCCGGATCGGAGATCAGGGGCTTTTTGATCTACCCGCTCGACTCGATCATGGACCAGATGGAGCAACCCACGCCGGAGTTTGTGAAGACGGTGTCGGCGGGTGACGGTTTGATCTTTCTTTCCCACGTTGAAGAACGTCGCAATCATTCGATGGAGAACCTGACGGGACAGGAAATTTACAACCGCCATTACGACGCCAAGAAGGACATGGCGTCGTTGATCGCGCTTGTCACGAAAATGACCGAGCCGAAGTCCCTGGCGGAATTGGAGGAGGGACTGCGGCTCTACCCGGACGAGATGCTGGCTTTTCAAAACGACTACCCACAGGTGTATATCGACAAGTGGGATGCCGAGACGCAGAAGGGGCGGCTCACGGGCGTCGCGGCCAACGACTGCCATCACAACCAGGTGTTCATCGTTAAAATGGTGGATGAGAACACGGTGTTGATCGGCACCAATGTCGATAAGGACGAGGGCATGCGCAAAGTCAGCGCGACTGCGCGACCGGGCATTTTGGAGATGACCAAAAATCACAAACCCGGCGACGTGCTGGCGCGGCTTGATTTCGACCCTTATTATCGTTCCTTCCGAAATGCCAGCACCCATATCCTTGCTCCCAAACTGACCGAGGCCGCCATTCGCGCCGCGCTCAAGGCGGGGCACGCCTACGTCAGCCACGATTGGATGTGTGATGCAACAGGATTCTCGTTTGCAGCAGTTCAGAAGAACGCTCCAAACCAGTCCGCTCACGTCCTGATGGGCGACGAGGTCAAGTTCGCTGAAGGGATGAAGCTCGTCGCCCGTTTTCCCCTGACGTGCAAAACCCGCCTGTTGAAGGACGGCAAAGTCATTTCTGAAAAGAATCAGCCGGTGCTCGATCAATCTGTGGATGGAGCGGGTGTCTATCGCGTCGAGGGTTGGCTGACGGTGGATGGCGAGAATCGCGTGTGGATTTATTCCAACCCCATTTACGTCCGTTAAGTTATGAAAAGAGCTTCGATCCCGGGTCAATTATTGTCGCGATTCATTCAAGCCGCAATGGTCGCTGCAATCACCATCTCCTTCACCGCGGCCGCGAAGGATTCCGATATGGAAAAACTAGTTGAACACGGTTACGCCACGAACAATGGGGTAAAAATCCATTACGCCGCCATGGGCAAAGGACCACTCATCGTCATGATTCACGGCTTTCCAGATTACTGGTACACGTGGCGACATCTGATGACGGCGTTGGCGCCGGACTATCGCGTCGTGGCCATCGACCAGCGCGGTTACAATTTGAGTGACAAGCCGAAGGGCGTCGAGAACTACAGCATGAGTATGCTCGTGTCGGATGTGGTTGCGGTCATCAAACACCTCGGCAAGGAGAAGGCCGTCATCGTTGGACACGATTGGGGCGGTGCCGTGGCCTGGGGCTTTGCCATGCGACAGCCGGAGATGACCGACAAACTCATCATCCTCAACCTGCCGCACTTTCGCGGCTTGTCGCGGGAGCTGGCCAACAATCCGAAGCAACAGAAGAACAGCGCCTACGCGCGCCGCTTCCAGCAGGAAGGCGCCCATGAAGCGTTGACGGCGGAAGAACTTGCCAAGTGGGTCACCGACCCGGAAGCCAGAGAAAAATATGTCGAAGCCTTCCGCCGTTCGGACTTCGAGGCGATGCTGAATTACTACAAGCGCAACTATCCGAAAGAGCCATATATGGAAGACACCTCACCGGTGGTCAAAGTCAAACCTCCGGTGCTGATGATTCACGGCCTCGACGATTGGGCGTTGTTGCCGGGCGCTTTGAACGGCACGTGGGACTGGCTGGAAAAGGATTTGACGCTGGTGACAATTCCCGGCGCCGGACATTTCGTGCAACAGGACGCCACCGACATGGTCAACCGAACGATAAAAATGTGGCTGGCGCGTTGAACGCAAGTCTGCGAAAGAAAGACCTCATGGAAGCAACCGACACCCAAATACTCCGCACAGCGAGACGGGAAATCGTTTCCATCAATCCCGCGACAATGGCAGAGATTGGGCGCGTGCCGATTTTTTCCAGCGATGATGTCAACCATGCCGTCAACAAAGCCCGGGCCGCGCAACCGGCTTGGGCAGCGCTTACGTTCGCGGAGCGCGCCCGATACATCTTGAAGGCGAAGGACCTCCTGCTTGATCGACAGGACGGGATTTGCGAATTGATTTCGCAGGAGGTCGGCAAACCAGCGGTCGAAGCGATGACGAGCGAAGTCCTGCCGGTCGCCAATTTAATGGATTACTTCGCGCGGAAATCCGCGAAGCTCTTGCGCGACGAACGTTTTACCCTGTCCGTGTTTCGCAATAAAAAATCCCGCATCAGCTTCAATCCGTTTGGCGTGGTCGGAATCATCTCGCCTTGGAATTATCCTTTTTCCATTCCTACCGGCGAAGTCGTGATGGGACTCATGGCGGGCAATGCCGTGCTCTTGAAACCGTCCGAGTTTACACCGCTCGTCGGTTTGAAAATCGGCGAACTGTTTCGCGCTGCCGGATTGCCGGATGGAATCCTGCAAGTGTTGACCGGCGATGGCGCAACCGGCGCGGCGCTGGTTGATGCGGCCATCAACAAGATCTTCTTCACCGGCAGCGTGCGCACCGGACGCAAAATTGCCGAGACTGCGGCGCGTCGATTGATGCCGTTCGTCCTGGAACTGGGCGGCAAGGACGCAATGATCGTTTGCGCCGACGCGCCCTTTGAACGTACCGTGAATGGCGCTCTCTGGGGCGCGTTCAGTAATTGCGGCCAGGCGTGTGCCTCGGTCGAACGACTTTACGTGGTGGAATCCATCGCGGAAAAATTCATCAACGTCGTGGTGGAAAAAACCAAGATGCTGCGTGTGGGCATTGACGGGAAGGAACAGAAAGACATCGGTTCGCTGACCAACGCCAACCAGCTTCGCATCGTGACGGAGCACGTCAACGACGCTGTCGCCAAAGGCGCGAGGGTGCTCACGGGTGGCAGGCGGATTGAATCGTTGCCCGGTTATTTTTATGAGCCGACCGTGCTCGTCGATGTCAACGATTCCATGCGCGTGATGCAGGAGGAAACCTTCGGCCCGGTGCTGCCGATCGTCGTCGTCAAAGACGATGCCGAAGCGATCGGCGAGGCGAACCGTTCCAAATTCGGTCTGCTCGCCAGTGTTTGGACGAAGGATACAAATCGCGGCAAACAAATCGCCGCGCAAGTACAGGCGGGCACGGTCATCATCAACGACGTGATTTACACGCACGGTGCGGCAGAAACGCCGTGGTTCGGCGTGAAAGAGAGTGGGTTCGGCGTCACGCATTCGAAGCACGGCCTGCGCGAATTCGTGCAGATGAAGCACATCAACTGGGATGTGTTACCCATGAAAACAAATCCGTGGTGGTATCCTTACTCAGAAAAGAAACGCCGTGATTTCAAGTTGCTTGCCAAGGTGCTTCACAAGTGGGGACTGAAAAAATGGATTTGATCCTGAGCGCGACCTGGTTCGATTTTCCCACCGGCGATCAACGGCAATAGACCCGCCCGCGCCAGTGGCTTTGTAACTTCCGGCTTTCTCTCTATCGCTCCAATAGAGCTTGGTGGCAGGCGTGGAGGCAACTACGCTCCGGCCATGCGACTTGTTTTGCTGGGTCTGTTGTCGTTCGTCACGGTCGGTCTTTCTGCCGAAACCAACTTCTTCCCCATCATGGCCTGGAACGGCGCGCCGGGCGATCCGTCCGTGTTGAAGAAGATGCACGATTGCGGTCTCACGGTGGCCGGGTTCGCCGCACCGCGCGATCTCGATGCCGTTCAGGCCGCCGGCCTCAAGGCGATTGTCTCCGATGCGCGCGTGTCGGATTACGACTGGGCCAACGTCGATGAAGCTGCCGCGCGAAAGAGAGTCGCGAGCCTTGTGACGGAAGTGGGAAAACATCCGGCGGTCTTCGGTTACTACCTGCGCGATGAACCGTCTGCCAGTCATTTTCCGGGCTTGGGAAAGGTGGCGTCGCTGATTCATGAACTTGATCCTGGAAAATGGGCCTACATCAACCTGTTTCCGAATTACGCAAATGCGGAACAACTCGGCGCCGCCAGTTATACGGAGCACCTTGATAAATTCATCACCACCTGCCATCCGACCATTTTGAGTTACGATCATTACGCATTGATGGAAGAGGGTGGCTTTCGACAGGCCTATTGGTTGAACCTGGAACAGATGCGGGCCGCGGCGCAGAAAAACAAAATTCCATTCTGGAACATTGTGCTTTCAGTGGGTTGCTTGAGTTATCGCGAGGTCAACGCGGCGGATTTCCGTTTCCAGGCTTACACGACGCTGGCGTATGGCGGACGCGGCATCAGTTACTTTACTTATTTCACGCCGGTGGTTGGCAACTTCCGCATGGCGCCCATCGACCAGTTCGGCAATGAAACGGCGACGTGGCAATACCTGCGCAATGTGAATTTCCAAATTCTCCAGCTTGCGCCCACGCTGCTGCGCTTGAATTCAGATGACGTTTATCATTTTGGCCAGATACCGGAGGGTTGTCACGGTCCGACGGAAAAGAGTTTGATCAAAGGCGTTGGCACTGCGGAATTCGTTTGTGGAGATTTCACGCATGAAGACGGTTCGCGCTACGTCATGATCGTCAACAAGGATTTCAAGAAGTCCCGCCATTGCGGGTTGGAATATCGGACGCCACCCAAAAGTGTGCTGATGGTTTCGCCGTATTCCGGTCAGTTGACGAGCTTCGAAGGCGAACAGGCCTGGCTGGCGTCCGGGCAGGGAGTTTTGTTGAAGCTGGAAAAGTAAAGCAGGGTTCGGAGGAAACATTTGCGCCTCTCTCTTTTACTCATCGTGCGGAAAAGATGACAAAACTAAAAGAGGCTTTAGAAGGCTTTATTTACGGGGGTTTGGTGAGGTTTGGCGGGTGGTGAGCATTAAATGTCAAAACGAAAAGGTTTGCAGTAAAAACGCCAAGTTTGATCTGTCAAAATGAGAGAAAAACACACCCTTACAATGCGTCTGAAACCTCGATGCACTCATCTTGCAGACACCATCTTTTTCAAGATCATGACCAACAGGCCGACCAGGACCCGGCCGAACCCGACAATGATGCCAATTTGTCGCTCGGGCATGAGTTGAAAGTTCGCCACCCGCCCCAATTCACCTGCCGAGACGGACACATCAAAGAATGACTCGAAATAAACGAGCGCCGCCGCCCCGCAAAAAATCAGGAAGCCACCATAGAAGCTGCCCGATCCAGATGGTGATCTACCTGCGACCTCCGTTTTTTTATAGCCGCCCGTTTTGAAGACCTCCGGATCATCCCGCCGCAAACTAACCAGGCAGACGATCAGCAGTAACAAGCCAAAGCCACACGCGACAATGGGTATCCAGGGAACTTGCTGCGGATCATTGAAAAGCTCCCGAACCGACTGCCAAAACTGAATCACAGTTTCTATCATTCTATCTCTCGTTTAGTATCTCGTTTACGTCACGTGTCGCAATCGAACCATAGATTATCAACGACTTACGTTCCAACTTTGGGCTTATAGTCAACTGGCGAGATCACCTTCCCTCACCGATCCAATTCACGATTAACTTCGATCACAGCATTCAACCAATTTTCCCGACGATCAACCGCCAGCATCTCAATCTTCTTAAGCAATGCCGTCAGCAAATCCTTCAGATCCTCAAAAATCACTCTGTTCTGAACTGGTGGGCGCTGAGGGATTCGAACCCCCGACCCACAGCGTGTAAAGCTGCTGCGCTACCACTGCGCCAAGCGCCCAACCGTGCAGATGTTAAGCGTTGAATCGAGAATCGTTCAATCGCTAAATGGTTAACCGATGTAACGAGTCACGATTCAACGAATCTCACCCTTGAAACTCGTCTGCCGCAAGGCCTCGAATAACGTGAGTGCCGCGCAGTTCGACAAATTCAATGAACGTGATTTCGGATTGAACATCGGAATGCGCAGCCAATGGCTGCGATATTTCTCGAGCAAAGTTTCTGGCAAGCCCAACGTTTCCCTGCCGAATACCAGGTAATCATCGGAATCGTATTTGACCTCCGTATAAAGCTGGGGTCCGCCTGACTCCACCAGCCACAGCCGGGCGGAGGGCGGAAGTTGCGACTCGAATATCGCCCAACCCGGCCAGCAATGCCACTGGACATGTTGCCAGTAATCCATCCCCGCACGTTTGAGTTGCGAGTCATCGAGCTTGAAGCCGAACGGTTCGATAAGATGCAACGTCGTTCGAGTGGCAGCGCATAGACGGGCCACATTGCCGGTGTTCGGCGGGATTTCCGGTTCAACCAAAACGATGTGCATTGTGCCCTCAACCTTCAACTCTCAACCTTCAACCTTTTGTAAAACACTCTCCACAGCACCAGCCCGTGCGCCGGCGCAGTCATGCCCGCCACCCGACGATCCTTGCTGGCCAGGATTGTTTTAATATCATCGACCGCAATCTTTCCCTGCCCTACCTGCACCAGCGTTCCCACAATCCCCCGGCACATCTTGTAGAGAAACCCGTCCCCTTCGATGATGTATGTCAGCAACGGCCCGTTCCGCTTCAAATCACAGCGCGTCAGCGTGCGCACAGTCGATTTCATTTCGTAATTGCGCGTGGCCGCAAACGATTTGAAGTCATGTTTGCCCAAAAACAGTCCGGCCGCCGACCGCATCGCGGCCAGGTCAAGCGCGTGCGGCAAATGCCACGCTGAATGACGCAGCAACGGGTTCATCGCCGCATGGTTCCAGCCAAAATACCGGTACTGTTTGCCCGTGGCATCGAACCGCGCGTGAAACCCGGCACGGCACCGTGTTGCCAACAGCACACGAATGTCCTCCGGCAAATGAGCATTGATCGCCAGCGCGAGTTTTTTAACGGGCATCTTGAATTCCGCGCGCGGAATGTCCACATGCGCCACCATGCCGAGCGCATGCACGCCCGTGTCCGTGCGGCTCGAACTGTGAATCCGTTGTACGCCCGGAAATAATTTCCCCAACGCCTCCTCCACTCGCTGCTGCACAGCCAAGCCGGTTTTTTGCACCTGCCAGCCGGCGTAGCGCGTGCCGTCGTAGGCGATGGTGAGTTTGAATTTGATCGCCCCTTTGGCTGCGGAGTAATGGAGTGTTGGAGTGTTAAAGTGTTGTGCGCCCATGACTCCATCACTTCATGACTCCACCCGCTCCGCTGTCGAGATAACTTTGCAGCAGGATCGCCGCCGCAGTTTTATCCACCTTCTCTTTGCGTTTATCACGGCGCACGTTGCCCTCGATTAAAAACCGGTTCGCTTGTGCGGAAGTCAGTCGCTCATCCCACAATTTGATCGGGATGCCGATGGCGTCTTTCAGCCCGGCGACAAACTCCTGAACCTTCAACGCCGCCGGGCCGTAACTGCCATCCATGTTGCGCGGCAGCCCGACCAGAATCACCTCAACTTCCTTTTCCTGAATGAGTTCCTTGAGTCGCGCGAGAAATTTGTCGAACGGTTCCGCTAAAATAAACTCCAACGGTTGGGCAATCATCTTTAGCTCGTCGCTGACGGCGATGCCGATGCGTTTCGTTCCGTGGTCAAGAGCAAGAATGCGCATTAGTTAAGATTCCTGCCGGACGACGTTGGTGAATTGCAAGGGGTAAGCGCCCGCTCCAGTGGCGGCGGCAAACTACATCCCCATGATCTGATACCCGCAATCCACGTAAATGACCTGACCGGTGATCGCGGCGGCGCCGTCGCTGGCGAGGAACGTTCCCGTGGCGCCGAGTTCGTCCGGCAGCACGTTGCGTTTAAGGGGCGCGTGAGCTTCATAATGTTTGAGCATGTCGGTAAAACCGGCGATGCCGCGGGCGGCCAGCGTGTTCATCGGACCGGCGCTGATGCAATTGACGCGAATTTTTTTAGGGCCCAGATCGTAAGCCAGATAACGGGTGCTGGCTTCAAGCGCGGCCTTGGCGACGCCCATGACGTTGTAGTGCGGGACGACTTTTTCCGCGCCGTAATAAGTCATGGCCACGATGCTTCCGCTCTCGGTCATCAACGGCGCGGCGCCGCGCGCCAACGCGATCAGCGAATAGGCGCTCACGTCGTGGGCGATGCGAAACGCCTCGCGACTCGTGTCGAGGAATTCGCCCTCCAACGCCTCTCGTGGCGCAAATGCCACCGAGTGCAGCAGCAAATGCAATTTGCCGAATTTTTGGCCGACTTCGGCGAAAACGCGGGCGATGTCGTCGTCTTTGGTGACGTCGCAAGGCATCAGCAAGGTGTCGCCGCCAAACGTCCCGGCCAGTTCTTCCACGTTTTCCTTGAGGCGTTCCCCCTGGTAAGTAAAGGCGAGTTGGGCGCCCGCCTTGTGCCAGGCCTGCGCGATGGCCCAGGCAATGGAGCGCTTGTTGGCGACGCCGAATACGATTCCGAATTTGCCGGTTAGCAGTGACATGAGTTCATTACAACAATGGTTGATTGCTGAAGCTAGGAGTACGGAAAAATCCGGCGACTGGCAAGGTTGAAACCTGATGGCTGGCTTGGTCTTTTCACATGCTTCTTGGCTGCCTGCCGGGTCTGAGTCGAGGCGAATGACTACTTCAGGCTGGTCAAAAATGCGACAAGGTCGCGCAGGTCTTTTCGCGAAAGCACCTTGACCAGATCAGGCAACATCGCCGACAAACCTTTTTCGCGCGTTTTGATTTCGCTCTTCTTCAACTTCACGATTCCGTCCTCCGGCGAGTTTATTTCCAACTCGGCGTCGGTCTCGCGCTTGACGATGCCCCCGTACAGCATCCCGTTGTTCATCGTCACCAGCACACTTTCAAAACCGGGCGCGATTTTTTTGTTGGGATAAACGATCGACTCCAAAAGGTATTCGCGGCTTTGCTTCGTGCCAATACCGGTCAAGGACGGGCCAACGTCCCCGCCCTCCTCACCGATTTTGTGACAGCGAACGCACGATGCTTCCGGTCGCTCGAAAAAGATTTGCCGCCCGGCTGCCGCATCGCCGCCGGACAACAGATCGCGATAGGCCGCCAGATCATCGTCCTTGGGCCACGATGCTGCATACTTTTGCAGCTTTTCCTTCAGAACCGGGGAGGAGCGTTTGCCCGCCGCCTCCAACAATTCAAATTGCAATTCAGCTGCTACTTTCCCCGCCGGCAATTTGTCCAGCCAATCGGCGAGGATTTTATCAGCCGCGGCTCCCTGAACTTTGCCTAACGAAATCAAAGCGCCTTGTTTCTCGGCCACCGTACCGTTCTCCAGCACCGCAGTTAATTGGCCGGTCACATCGCCTTCGCCGGTTTCGGCCTGAATGAGGTTGGCTTCCTTTCGCAACGTTTCGTCATTGTCAGCCAGCCCCAGCTTCAGCGCCTCCGGCAACCGCGTATCTTTCAGTTGTGCCAGCGCCTTCAATGCTTCCGTCCGAATGCTGGCTGAGAACTTTTTGTCCACAATCAAGGCGAACAAAGTGGGTCCCGCTTCGGAAATCGTCAGTGTGGCGGCCGTGCGAATCGCGGCGATGCGGACGTTGTCCGGCGCCGTCTGCAAAATGTCCGTCAACACCGGACGCAAGGCATCGGCGGCGGCTTTGCCGTCGCGCGGCGGCAGCGGACGCCACAAGCCCGTGACTTGATCGCGACCGGACGGCTTCGCCCAGTCACTGAGTTCTTGCAAGGCTTCGGCGCGTTGCGCCGTTGGAGTATCGTTACGCCCGGCGCATTTCGCGAGCGATACCGCGTTCGCCGCGGCGCCTAGACGAAAATTGGCGTTAAGGATGCGTCGGAGCAAAGGCTCGGAATTGGTTGGCGTGTCAATCAATGCGGCGAGTTGCGGCATCGCTTCGTTGACCGGCAAATCGTTGATGGCGCGCGCGGCTTCGACCACCAGCGTTGGATCGGCATCATGAAGAAACTGCGCGATTTCGGGGAGCTGCAATCGACGCATGGCCAGCAGAACACCCATGCGGACGGCGGAAGAATTGTCTTTGGCGGCGGACAGCAAGGCGGATATGTCAGCCGTTCCAACCAGCCCCATCACTCCTGCGTGACGTAAATAAACATCTGTGTTCGCATTGGCACGGAGCATCGCCAGAATTGGAGCAACAGCTTCCTTGCGACCGAGCTTGCCGAGCGCAATCGCCGCAAAGAAACGCGGACGCGGACTTTCATCGTTGGCCAATTTAACCAGCCCATGGAAAGCTTTCCAGGCGCTCGCATTTCCCAAAACTTTCGCGGCTTGCGCGCGGACTTCGGCATCTTTGTCGGCAAGCAATTGCCGCAACGCTTCGGTCGCAGGCTGGCTTTTGGAATATGAATTTCGGGCTTCGACATTCCCGATTTGCCCAAGTCCCCAAATGGCATGGAGGCGGGCGGGTTGATTCGGATTCTTGCGCGCGACTCGCGTCAACGTTTTGATCGCTCCGTCGCCTTTCTCAGCGAGTGCAAACTGCGCTTCCTGTCGGACGCGTTGATCGCGATGCGCGAGGAGCGCGGCCAGTTCTTTGAGCGGGCGTTGCTCCATCCCTTCGGCGCGTATTTTTTTGGTTTCGAGCGCGAGCGGGTCCTTTGCCGCCACCGGATCATAGACGCGGTAAATCCGTCCGTTGCCCGTCATGTCCCAGCCCTCCACCCAGTCCGAAACATAAAGCCCGCCGTTGACGCCGAACCCCACATCGGTGGCCAGAATGTGCCAGATGAAATCCTCGCGGTTGATGAGTTCAAAAGTCGCGCCTTTCGGTTTCAAGGCAAACGTATGCACGCCGCTGCCCGCGCTCGAACCGCGAAAATCGGCGAGGAAGAAATGTCCGTTGAACCGGTCCGGCAAACCGGTGCCCGGATAATACGCCACCCCGGACGGCCCGTTGGCGAGGTTGGCGACCGGAGGAAGAATATAGGCCGGCTGATTCGGATTTTGCGGATACCACATCTTCTCGGAACTCCACGGACCGCGTGAGTTGGGTTTCTCGATGAACTGCCAGCCGATCCGCCAGCCACTGTCGCCGCCTTCGACGACATACACCCACCGGGCCTGGTCGCCGCCGTCGGAGTTATTGTCGCCAGTGAAGAGATTGCCGTATTCATCGAAAGCGAGTTCCTGCGGATTGCGCAGACCGAACGCAAAGATTTCCAGTTCCGAACCGTCCGGGTTGCAACGATAGACCGCGCCGGTTTCTGGATTGGCAACGGTCTTGCCCTCGGTCGTTTTCACGTTCGCGCCGCGATCGCCGATGCTGAAGTAAAGTTTGCCGTCCGGTCCAAAACGCAGCCCGTGCAGGTCATGGCCGAGAAAGCCGGTGCGCACGCCATAGCCGTAGTGCAGCGACTTGCGGAAGTCGGCGTGACCATCGCCATTCGTGTCCCGCAGCAACCAGAGATTGGGAATATTGGCGAACCAGACGTTGCCCTTGCGGGCGAGCACGCCGGCACCGATGCCATCCACCATCGAGTTGAAGCCTTCGGCAAAAACCGTGGAGTGATCGGCCCGGCCGTCTCCGTCGCGGTCTTCGATCAATTGCACGCGCTCGGAATGGTTGGTCAATTCGTTGATCTTTGGGCCGAGGAATTTTTCGAACATCGCCGCCAGGTCTTCTGTCGTCCGGTTGGCCAGATCATTGTCCAGCCAGTCCATGTGGCCGCGAATGTCAGTCACGCCGGCGTGGAGCCGGAATGTTTCCGCCACGTAACACCTTCCGTGTTCGTCAAAGCAAAACGCGACCGGGTTGGCGAGTTGCGGCTCCGCGGCGAACAGTTCGACCTTGAAACCGGGCGGTACTTTGAATTGTTTGATGGCCAGTTCGGGATCGATGGCGGTCTTGGCGGCGGCTGGTTTTTCCTCTGCCGCGCCGATGGGGAGAGAAAAAATCAGCGACAAAAAAAGGCCCCGGAAGAGAACCGAAACAAAATCCAATTTCAGCATGACGACAAATAATAGTCGCGAACCAACCGGAATCAAGGGATGAAAAACCAGGTCGCCGTCAAGCTACTCTGCTTAAAGGGGTTCTTGGTATTGACAGCGCGCGGCGACAGGCGTTAGTAACCCCGGCCTTCAAGTCTCAATCTCGTTTGAACACCCGGCACGTCAGCCGATTCCCCTCAAGTTGGATCTCAACAGAACAAGAGGCCATCTGGTTTGTCTCGTTGACGAACTTGACAGTGCCGCTTTTTCCATTGGACTCATTATACCTCAGCAGGTATCTGTCTGGCTTTCCGTCTGGGGCCGTGGTGCGCTTGAACTCGTATGGTCTCCATACGGCTGTCGCAAGCCCCTCAATCGCCAGGGCTTCTCCTGCCTTTCCTAGCGCGATCTCCTCGGTCAGAAACGTTTGTGTTTCGCTGATGTGGAAGACATGCAAAGAACCGCCGGGGCGGCTCGGGTAGAACCAGAACAGGCCGACGCCGAGAAGCGCCAGTGCAACACCCGTCCCGAGGGCGAGCAACAAGGCAATTCTCAATTTCCTGTTGGTGGGGTTCCCGCGCTGCTGGGGTGTCACTCCCCACGCGGTCTGATAACGCTTGCGACATCTCTGGATCGCCCAGAAGGCAATCAGCGCGGCGGCAAAACCGCTGAGAATCCCCATCAGGTTCATCTTCGTGGCGACGGGATCCAACATATTGAAAGAAATCTTCTCCCTCGATCGCATTGGGTCCATGACCAGGGAAGCAATGGAACTGCAAACCACCACCGCAAGCAAAATCGCGCCCACGGCCCGGAGCGACCAGCTTTTTAGCGAAGCCATCACCAGGGAAACCACCAACGCACTGGGCACAATGAAGATCCCCATGGTAAGCAAACCCAACAAGCTGCCGTAGATGAATGAAACAATCAGCTTTCCCGGTTCCATTCCGCCATGCCAGTTTACAGAACGAAGACGACTCTCGATAATCATGTATCCCCAAGCCAGCGTCGGCGTAATCAGTGACATAAGTACAGTGCTCACCAGAACCTCGCATATTTTCTTTCCCTTGGAGTTCATGGCAGCGGCTATTGTGGCTAACAGTAATATTCCGCCAAAGTCAGTGGTGGCGGAATGGGGTGGTTTGAGGCGGTTCCATGGGACGACACTACCGCTGTGCTTTGAGCTGGTCAAGATGCACCGCTGCCAGCGATGGAACATTTTCCGATTGCTGCTCCAAGACTTTGGGCGGAGAATCGAAACCATGACCAGAGGAAATCACCACACCGGCGCCGCTATCTGGCGACGCATTGTGGAACCCCGACATATACTGATTACAGCTATTGCGATTATTGGTTGTCTGCCGGCTGGCTGTTGCACAAAGTTCAATACTCAGACGCCATCTGTTGTTTACTCAGGAGGAGTTAAATATCAGTTACAAGAGCGACTATGCATCGACCAGAAGCTGGAGGAACAGGAACGGGTATTACGTGTTCGAGATGGTCTCTTAGGAAGTTTAAGAAAGAGATTTCCAGACAATAAGGAACTATTAACCTATCTGGATAAATTTAGTGATGAAAGGAAGACACCAAGCGAAGAGTGGTTAAAGACTCTGAAAGACATCCAAGCGGATGTAGTTCAAAGCCACGGCGTACTATACTCCTATCGGATAGTTAAAGAAAAAGCAGTCTTTGAAGATGGAGGAGCTGGAAGAATGGTTGAGGAGGGCTGGGTTGTAATTGCCAAGGGCAAAATCTACAAGAAGTATATTCTCGCTACTGGGATTGAAGCCGAATAATAAAAAATGTAATCACGGAAACAATCCTGACTCGGGATTGGACTCTGTAGCTAGTGACCGCCGAAGGATACAAACTAAATTCGACGTGTCCGCCTCAAAGCAAATCCACGGATATTTCCGAGTTTCACTGGTCAGGGCAGCCAGTAAAGCCCCGCGAATTCTAATTTGACAATCCTGTGCAGAAGGCTTTGAAGCTAGTTTTTTTGACACTACTGGGAGCCATTGTCGTCTCGGTCTGTATCATTATCGCGTGGTTTGTCATCTCCGAGCCGGGTTACGTGACCGAAGCCAAATCAGTTCAGAATAAGCTTAAGTCGTCCATTGGCGAAGAGCATTTGCGCGCTTGGGCTCTCAATATGTTGGACAAATATCGAAATCAGGCTGAACGAACTGGTAAATGTGAGTATCCGAAATCCGAAGTTCCGGGCTGGCTGGCTAAATTGGGCGATCCTTTTCCGTTATCTGACGGGAATGTGTTCGCGTCGCGTGGGGGTACAGAGTATCTCACAGTAGCGTGGATTTGTGGCCGTGGTGCAATCGGGCTAGAGATCGGCACGACAAATTTCGTCGACACTCAAATGAATTCCGGGTTGTACTGGATTATGGCTTCTCCCGGGATTTATATCTACACGCCTCGACACTGAATTGCATGATTATTAATCCCGATAACTTGCTTGATTGCCCAAAAAAGGTGTCAGTCCCGGCTTTTTTAGAATTAGCGATTACCTTTCCAAATACTCCTGCTCGAATCAGGCCCGCACGCGAATCAAGGTCTTGACCGCTTGATTGCCCGCGGCCATGGCCTGGAAAAGCTCCGGCAACTGCTCCAATGGCCATTCCCGGCCCACAAAATCCGTCGCTCGAATCACCCCCGCCTCGATGTATTCCAGCGCGCGACGGATGGTGCGCGGCGTGTGATGAAAACTCGCCAGCAGCTTGAGGTTCGAATAGTGAATCAGCGTCGTGTCCAGCGTGATGCTCGTGCCGCTCGGACAGCCCCCAAAGAAATTCACGGTGCCGCCTTTGCGCACGAGTTGGACGGCGGCCTTCCACGTTTCCGGTTTGCCCACCGCTTCGATGACCGCGTCGAACCGCGTCCGGGTCGCTTCGCGAATTCGCGCCGCGAGGTTGCCGCCATCGCCAATGTCAATGACGCGGGCCGCCCCGAGTCTTCGGGCGACCCGCAGCCGCGTTTCACGGCGGCCCGCAACGGTCACATCACAACCGAGGTGCTTCGCCAACGCCACAAACATCAGGCCGATCGGTCCGGTGCCTATGACCAGCACGTGCTGCCCGGCTTGCAATCGAGTGTCTTCGACGCCTTGCACCACACACGCCAGGGGTTCGGCCAGCGCGGCGTCGCGAAATTCGGTCTTGCGTTTGAGACGCAGAAGGTTTTTTTGCACGAGCCGCGCCGGTACCACGATCGACTCGGCATAAGCGCCGTTTAGAAACAGCAGGTCGTCACAGAGATTTTCCTGTCCCGACCGGCAATGAAAACAATCACCGCACGGCGCCGAGTTGGCCACCACCACCCGTTCGCCGATCTTCCAGCCGACGACCGACGGGTGAACTTCGCTGATCACGCCGGCCAGTTCGTGTCCGAACGCCGCCGGCGGCACGATCATCCTGGCGTGGTAGCCGCGTTTGAAGACTTTCAGGTCAGTGCCGCAAGTGAGCGCGGCCTCGATATGCACCCGCACCTCACCGGCCTGCAGCCGCCGCACGGCCATCTTTTCGATCCGCACATCTTCCTTGCCGTGAAGAACCGCCGCCTTCATGGATGGGGGATGGACGGGATCACGCGCAGGGGCGCGGCTTTGACGAATTGGGTTTCCCGCAGATATATCGGTTCGAGCCTTTCACCAGAAACATATTCGGTCCGATTAACGGCCAGTTGACCCAACGCAGCCGCGCTGGGAAATATTTCCCGACCGGCGGGAAACCAGCGCGACACTTCCGGCCCGACCACCATTTCTCCGGCATTCATTCCAGCTTCAACCTCGCCCCACGATGCCACCCGCAGACGCTCAACTTNNCTAATCAACGCGCCTGAGTTGGCCATCGCCTGCACCTCGGAAAGCGTTGCGAGATGCAGCGGGTTCATTTCCCGCCGACCCTCATCATCGATCTCATAGCCCGCCAGATAGAACTCTTTTCGCTGCGCGTCAATGACAATGTTGATCTTTCCGAAGCACTTCCGTGTCTGGGCCTCCGCCGCCAGACATTCAACGCTGCTGAGGCCAAGAATCCTGATGTCGCGCGCCAGCTGCCAGCCTTGCGCCAAGGCAATCGCGGCGCGGATGCCGGTGTAAGAGCCGGGGCCGAGTCCGATGGCCAGACATTCGATTTGTTCGCGCTCCAATTGCGCTTCTGCCAGCGCCCGTTCGATGAGGTGAAAGGCGTGGGTTGTCCGCCCGCCCGGCTGCATCGCCCGGCCGNNAGGAAAATTCAAGCGCCAAAATCTTCATAGCTGATGCGCCGCCCGGTTTCGTTGAGCGTTTCGATGCCAACTTGCCGGTAACGGTTGGGATGATTTGGAATGTTTGATTTGGAATTCGTAATTTCACCAAACCATCTCTCCGCCCATTCGATCACGGCCACGCCGTCGGGCTGGTAAAAAAATTCTTCGAGGCCGGCAGCGCTTATTTGATTGCGCGTTTCAAGCCGGTACAGATCCAAATGATACAGCGGCAGGCGTCCGCCAGGGTATTCGTTCACCAGCGTAAAGGTCGGCGAATGGACGCGCGCGGTGACACCCAGCCCGCGGGCGAGTCCCTTGACCAATTGGGTTTTGCCGGCGCCCAGATCGCCGGTCAGCCCAATGACCAGGCCGCTGGCCGCCGCGCGCCCCCACGCTTCGCCCAACGCTTCGGTCTCGGCGGGACTATGCGAAATGTGTGTAGCCATGCGCGGTCAACGGTCGAATCTCGTGCTTGTCACGAATGGTCATGCCGCTCCCGGCGGTGACTTTGCCGATGCAACTGAGCGGCAGTTTCGGAAAGTGTTTTTTCCACGCATCCAGCAGCGGAACGGCATGCTGGCTGCCAACCGTGAACAATAATTCAAAATCCTCTCCATCCGTCAACGCGGCCAGCAACGGCGGCTTGTAGCCGCCGGTGTGAGGCGGCGGAGCTTGAGGCCTCGCACCGTCGCCCGTCTCCTCCCGTCGGCGGCCGCGTACGACGCGGCTGATCGGAACGGCAGAGGAGAGCAGTTCCGCGCCGGCGCGACTCGCTTGCAGCAAATGTCGCAGGTCGCCCGCCAGACCGTCGCTGATGTCCATCATCGCATGCGGAGAAAAGTTTTCAGCCAGCCAGCGCGCCTCCGCCAGGCGCGGTTCAAACTCCAGATGTTTACCGGAAAGCGAACCGCCCAGTTCGCCGGTCACAAAAATGGCATCGCCGGCCAACGCGCCCGAACGGAGCGCGCATTTTCCTTTGGCCACCGTGCCCAGGACAGAAACGGAGATCAACATTCGCTCCGGGTTGGTCGTCGTCTCGCCTCCGACGATGGCGACCTCATGCCGGCGCGCCAACGCGTTCAGGCCGGCGTAAATCGCTTCCACAAAACCCGGGTCGAAATCGCGGGGCAACGCCAGCGTGACGAGCGCGGCGGTCGGCGTGCCCGCCATCGCGGCGATGTCGCTCAGACAGCGGCCCAGGGCTTTGTGACCGATTTTTTCCGGCGGCGTTGTTTTTGGGAAATGAATTCCTTCGACGATGGCGTCGGTCTTGAACAGCAGCAATTGATCAGGCAGGCCGAGATCCAGGACNNATCGTCGCCCGCGCCGACGACGACGGACTTGTTGACGGGCAACGACGAGGTCAAGCGATTGATCAGTTCAAATTCATTCATGTCCACCCGTTTATTTGGCGGGAATTTGTTGCAGGTAGAGCAATCCAAAATTGGCCGCGTTGAACAGGCTGTGGACCGTGATCGGCGCCAACAGATTATTGGTTCGCTCATACAGCAACGTCAAAACAACGGCCAGAAAGGTCAGTGGCAAAAAAGTCGCCAGGTTCAGATGGATCAGCGCAAAAACCATTGACGTTCCCCATAAGGCCAGCCGCGGATAGCCGCTTTGTTTGACCGTCGGATACAGGATGCCGCGAAATAACAGTTCTTCCGCCGCCGGCGCCAGCAGAATCGCGGTTATGCCAAGGCAAATGCGATAGCTCCAGGAAGTCGTGGTTTTCAATACTTGAACGATCTGCTGCTCTTCCGCCCTGAGGTTAAATCTGGAAAAATTATCCGCTAATGTGTTCAGCGCTTCCGCCGAAGCGGATTGTAACAGCCAGCCGATCGGCAGGACAATGCAGGCAACCAGCAGACTCATCAACAAGGCGTGCCCTCGTTCAGGTGTCGAAAAGCCAAATGCGTCCGACCAGCCAATGTGTTCTTCGCGTAAAAATAGAGAGATCAACACCAGGGCCGCCCCGTGAAAACTTAGTATGCTCAAAATCAGGCTGAACAATGACGTTTCACCCGCACTGCCTGACCCCGTGAAATGTCGTATCACCCCCCCCGCGAGAGCGCCGGTGCAAAGGCAGAAAAACAGCAGCAGCAACAAACGCACGACGGACAATGGTTTCCACGGTTTTGCCGACAACATGGCGAGAAGCTACAACAACTCGAACTCCAGTGACGATGGAAAAAGCAAAACCAGCCGCTTACGTTTGCTTTGCCCTGGCAACCACGGCGGGCTATGGTCTGGTTGTGTCCCTGATGGATAAAGTTGCCGCCATCTCGCTGGCGCCGGTCATGGCGCTCGGCCTGGGCGCCTGTCGAAAAGAATCGCTTCAACCTCAACCCAATCTGCCTGTGTCAACCAACGCCGCTGTTCACGCCCACACCAACCGCCTCGCCCGCGAAAAATCGCCTTACCTGCTCCAGCACCAGCACAACCCGGTCGATTGGTTTGCGTGGGGTGAGCCGGCCTTTGCCAAAGCGCGCGCGGAAAACAAGCCGATCTTTCTCAGCATCGGCTACTCGACCTGTCACTGGTGCCACGTCATGGAACGCGAATCGTTCGAGAGCGAGGAAGTCGCCAAATATCTCAACGAACATTTCGTCAGCATCAAAGTGGACCGCGAGGAGCGGCCGGACGTGGACAAGATTTACATGACGTTCGTGCAGTCCACGGCCGGCTCGGGTGGCTGGCCCTTGAATTGTTTTCTCACGCCCGAATTGAAACCGTTTTTCGGCGGCACTTATTTTCCGCCGGAAAGCCGTTATGGTCGCCCCAGCTTCCTGCAACTGCTTCAGCAGATCAGCCAGCTTTGGCAGGAACGGAAAAATGAAATCGCCGCGTCCGCCCAAGAAATTCACGCGCGGCTTGAAGCGGCA
>PLJQ01000017.1 GCA_003140275.1 Limisphaerales bacterium | reverse complement strand
GGGGCACACCCAACATCAATGCCGCTCTCTTGGCCGATTTGAAGCAAAGGACCACCTATCCACCGATCGTTTTGACCAACAATTTCACGGTGGATACCACGCTCTCGCCACAAGCAGGGCGGGACACGGACACGCCCGATCTAGGCTACCACTACGACCCGCTTGATTATGTCGTCGGCCTCACTCTGACTAACACCATGCAGCTCACGAACGGGGTAGCGCTTGGGACTTATGGCGCTTCCATCACCCTGGGAACTGGAGGCAGGATTATTTCGGAAGGTTCTCCCGTCAGCCTTAATTGGATTGTTCGCTATAACACGGTGCAGGAACAGGCGACCACCAACTGGTCGGCGAGCAGCAGTGCGAGGGTCATCAACCTCAGCGGCAACGTTAGCGGCCAGCTTCAAGTGAGCTGTAACTTCACGGCGTGGTCACTGTTGGGAAATCATGATTATCATTTATTTGGTGGGAAAGTGAATGACAAACACGACATTGCCTTTAAGGACTGTCAGTTCGGAGGAGGAAGCTTCCATTTCGTTGCAGACAGTTCTGGCTCTATGACGAACTGTCTGTGGGACCGAGTAAGTTTCGACCTTGAGGAATGGAAAAATGATCCAAACCAATACCTTTACAACAATCTGTTCCGGGGCGGCTCGGTCATTGTAAATCAGGGCAATAGCCTCGGCAACTGGGTGATCAAAGACAATCTCTTCGATCAGACCATTATCACTCAAGGCGGAATTCTGGTTCACAGCAACAACGCCTACATCAGTGGCTTCAATCGTTTGACTCCGACCAATGCCAACGACGTGGTGTTGACCAACATCCCGGTCTATCTGACCAGCTACCTTGGTAAATACTATTATCCAACCAATGACGGAATGTTGAGCCTGCTCATCGACGCCGGCAGTCAGAATGCCACCAATGCCGGGCTCTATCACTACACGGTGCTGACCAATCAAGTGAAGGAAACTAATTCCATTGTGGACATTGGTTTTCATTATGTTGCCACTGATACCAATGGCGTTCCCATCGACACGGATGGCGATGGGGTACCTGATTATCTGGAAGACGCCAACGGCAACGGGGTGGTCGATTCCGGCGAAACAGATTGGAATTCCGCCTCCGACCTGGGGCTGAAAGTGATCATCACCCGTCCGCGCAACGGCAGCACCATTCCTTGAAATTGAATTTTCGGACCCTAATGCAAAATATGAAAACTGGAACCACTTTCAGCCGTGAACAAAACGTCGGTGCATTCCTTGGTTGGATTCTTCGTACTTTCATTCCGCAAAAAGTTTGCAATGCACCTCGTTCGTTTTTCGTGGTTAATTGGGGCTTGGCCACACTTCTAATGGCAGTAGTGTTCTTTAAGCCAGATCGGTTAAGGGCTGAAGTTTATGGTAATCTCAGTTGGTCGGGAATCGGAACTAATTGTGGAGTGATTGTCGACGTCGCCCGTTTTTGGCGCAGTGACCCTTGTATTACTTTTCCGGGTTATTGGTACGGAGACTACATAATGGGAGCTGGCCTTGCTTGCGGCGCCGCTGATCCAGATTGGACTTGCTCCGAGCCAATTCCCATCGGCTCGTTCTATTGCGGCGCCGGCTACTTTACGGTGACAATCCGGGACACAGGTGAATGGCAGGTTGCCGGGGCCAATCAGACCATCACGGTGGGTTGCAATGGATTTGTACCACCACCGCCCGGTGACGGCCCCGACGGCGGCTCGCCCCCCCCGTCTGGGCCACCACCACCATTGACCCCGCCAGACACCACACCAACGAACGACTGTGGAATGCCTGTCTGGAGTGTTTCTGAGCCGTACATTTCACTCTGGTTACACGATGAACCGCTCGGTTACCAACCCGCCCTGGGTCCGCGCATTTCATTCGAGCTGGCATTCAAACAACGGGAATTCACGGCGGGATTGAATACCAACATCTTCAATGTCGGGAAGAAATGGAATTCCTCCTGGTTTTCTTATGTGACTCAGGACGTCTATACGAATAACGTGGTTCATCTACCCGGCGGCAAAGAGGTGACTTTCTTTCGCACCAACGATTATCTCACCAACACGCGCCTGACTGGCGACACGACCAACGGCTTTACGCTGTCTAATCCCGACGGGAGCCAGGACGTTTACGGTTTTGTTGTGACCAATAGCTCCGGAGCTTTTCAGGAAGCATTTCTAACGGAACAGTGGAACGCACAGTCGCAAAAGACGCGCCTTAACTACGCCACTTACAACCCCACCAATCCCGTCATCCGCCTTCAAACTGTGGTCGATGGTGATGGCCGCACCAACACGATCTCCTATGTTGCGGCCAACAGTTATAGCACCAATCTGATCAGCCAGGTGGTGGATGCGTTTGGTCGCACTAATTCACTGGCTTATGACGACAACGGCCACTTGACAAACATCATTGATGTCGCCGGGATTTCCAGTTCATTCGTTTACGATACCAACGATTGGGTGACCAACTTGATCACGCCTTACGGCACCAACAGCTTCGTCATCGCCGATACAACCACCAATAACATTGCTCCTGATGGCCGCTCCGTGTTGATTACAGAGCCAGATGGCAGCCAGCAACTTTACCTCTACACAAACAGTGCTCCCGGAATTGCCAGTTCGTATTCGACCAACGAAATTCCGGCCACGACTCCCTACACAAACTCGTTTGACAATTCCGAACTGAATCTTCGAAACACCTTTCATTGGGGACGCCGACAGTATGCGGCATTGTCCACGACGAATATCTCCGCACTGACGAGTAATGATTTCCGAAAGGCGCGGATGCAACACTGGCTCAAAAGTTACACTTACTCTCCTAACGCCGTTGGCCAAACTCTATCGCTGATACGAACCCCCAGTCCCGATAGCGCCGGCTCGATAGAGGGCCAGAAAACCTGGTACGATTATACCGGAAAGATCGCCAGTGACTACGAAGGCACGCAAGTGCTGCCCATGTTCGTCGCCCGCGTCCTGCCGGACGGGACGACCGCTTTCTCACGCAACGACCGTAACAGTCTCGGTTTTGCCACCAACGAGGTCAGCACGTTTTCCGTCGATGCAACCACCATCGGTGTGCAAACCAATGAGTTCGCTTACGCGACGAACGCCATTGACCTCGTTGCCGCCACCAATGCCTTGGGCGTCCAAGTGACGAGCAACGCCTACAACGCCTACCATCAGGTCGTCACCAACTACAATGCACTCAACGAACTGACGGTGTTTTCCTACAACGCCAACCAGCAACTCGCGAGTGTCAAAACGCCCGCCGGCCTGACGACCACCAACATTTATTTTAGCAGCGGCTCGTTCACCAATTGGCTGGCTGAAACCATCGACCTGGAAATCAGCCGTACCAATTCGTTCACTTACCTTAACGGCCTGGTCTATTCTCAAACCGATCCGCGCGGCCTGACCGTTACGAACACCTGGGATAATTTGCAACGCTTGACCAGCCAGACGTATCCCGACGGCACGTTCATTACCAACACCTACGACAAACTGGATTTGGTGAAGGTGGTGGATCGAATGGGATACAGCAACTCCTTCACGTATAACTCGGTCCGGCAATTGGTTGCTCAAACCAATGCGCTCGGTCGGGTTACGCTCTACAATTACTGCACCTGCGGCGCGCTGTCGTCGATCACCGATCCGCTGAACCAGGTCACGTCGTTTTTCTACGACAACGCCGGACACCGGACCAACACCGTTTATGCCGATGGCTACGGCGTAACCAACAATTACAATCTCATCGGCCAGCTTACCAATTCCGTCGACCGGGCCGGAACCAGCATTACCAACTGGTTCAACAATCAGGGTCTGCCGGTGGCCATCAGCAATGCCTTCGGCCAGGCGAGCAAAATCGTTTACGATGTCCTCGACCGCGCCACCAACTCGGTGGATGCAAACGGAGTGACCATCACCAACACCTTTGACAATTTGAATCGCTTGCTGACGCGCGCCTATCCCGATGGCGGGGTGGAGGCGTTCGGTTATTCGGCGAACGTGCGCGCGGCGACCCGCTACACGAACCAGCTTGGGTCGAACGTCGTCAACTACGTTTACGATGCGGCGGGACGCAAGACCAGCGAGGTTTATCCCGGCATTACGACCAACCAATACTCTTACAACGCCGCCGGCGATAGGTTGACGCTCACTGATGGCAAAAGCCAGACGACTTCCTGGAACTACAATCAGTTTGGTCTCGTCACCAACAAAGTGGATGCGGCGGCCAATGTCCTGTTCGTTTATACCTACGACTCCAATAATCGTCTGACGAATCGACTGGATGCTTTGAGTCATCAGACCCAGTATTTTTACGACGCGGTCGGAAATCAGACGAACATTATTTACAACACCAGCACGAACATCCAGTTGAGTTACGATGCTCTGAATCGGCTCACAAACATGGTGGACGCAGCGGGGACGACTGTGTATGGTTACACCAGTTTCGGCGCGTTGCTAAGTGAAGATGGCCCGTGGGCCAATGACACTGTGAGCTACACTTACGACAACGGAAGGAGGCGCAGCAGTTTGACGCTGTTGGCGCCCAATGCCTCAGCGTGGACGCAGAGTTATGGGTATGACAGTGCCAGCCGGATGACCAACATCACTTCGCCTGCTGGCGTGTTCACTTGCGCGTATGATGCCACCCGGCAATTGCAAGTGAACAAACTGACTTTACCCAACACGGCTTACATCACCAACCTTTACGATACCGTTGCCCGGCTCACCGGAACTTATTTGAAGAACAGCGGTGACACCAATCTGAACTCCCATCAATACAGCTACAACGTGGGCAATCAACGGATACAGCAGGTGTTCACGGCGACCAATTACGTCGATTACACGTACGACAACATTGGCCAGTTAAAGACGGCGAAGGGAAAGGAATCCGGCGGCACCACGAATCGGTTGCAGGAACAGTTCGGTTACACCTACGACGCGGCGGGCAACTTGAACTGGCGTACGAACAACGCGCTGGTGCAAGCGTTCAATGTGAACAATCTGAATGAACTGACGACTGCGACAAACAGTGGCACGCTCACCGTGGCCGGTACCACGACCAGCGCGGCAACGAACGTGACGGTTAATTCTTCCAACGCCGTATTGTATTTGGACAACACCTTTGCAAAGGAGAGCTTAACGGTGACGAATGGGAGCAACACCTACAAGGCGATTGCCAAAGACAGCTACGGCCGCAGTGACACCAACAGCATTACAGCGACTCTCTCGAATTCAGTTCCTTACACGTATGATCTAAACGGCAATCTTACCAGCGACGGAACTCGCGCCTTCGATTACGACAACGAGAACCAGTTGCTTCGTGTCACGGTCACAAACAAGTGGAAATCTGAGTTTACGTATGACGGCAAGATGCGTCGGCGGATTCGCAAGGAGTACACGTGGACCAGCACTTGGGTGCAGACCAATGAAGTGCGTTATGTTTATGATGCCAACCTGGTGATTCAGGAACGGGATGCAAACAACCTGCCAACGATCAGTTACACAAGAGGCCGAGATTTTAGTGGCAGCTTGCAAAGTGCTAGCGGTATCGGCGGATTGCTGGCCCGCACCGATCATGGCTCACAACTAACTGTTTACTATCACGCGGATGGTAATGGCAATGTGACTGCGCTCATCAACGCGCAGCAACTGATCGTTGCAAAATATCTTTACGATTCCTTTGGGAATGTTCTTTCTATGAGCGGGCCGTTGGCGGATGCCAATCTGTATCGGTTTTCATCAAAAGAGTATCATCCGAATTCTGGATTGGTTTATTACCTCTATCGCTACTATGAACCGAATTTGCAACGGTGGCCAAACAGAGACCCCATCGACGAACTCGGTGGTTTGAATCTCTATCGCTTTGTTGGGAACGACCCGGTCAACTCGGTTGATTTCCTTGGTTTGGTGGACTGTGATGCTCTCGCATCGACTATCGCCCACATGGAAGGAACAATCCGCAGCGCCATTCAATCCATGAGCGATATAAACCAACAGTTCGATAATGCGTTATGGAGTTCATATGCCTCTTTGGGCGAATCTTTGCTTGCTGCTGGCTATTCATTGGGTAGTTTAACGGCAAGCTTATCGGCAAACGCTGCAAAGAACGCGACTTATGTTGTTTCAGTATCGAGAGGCACGATTCCGGTTGGCGTGATCGGCCTAAATACCACTGACGGGATCGTTGTTATATCTGGAAGCGGAATTGCCGGACCAGTATCGGCTGCTAATGGAGGAGCGACGTTAATCGGCCTGAAAGAAGCCGGATCAGGTATTGGACAAGAAGGTGCTAGTCGTCTTTCCACAGGCGTGCAACGAGTCCTTGATCCATTTGGGAGGTTGGCTGACGTGCAAAATCAAACTGGCGCACAAATGTCTGCCTCAACCTATCAAACGATACGGGGAATGCAGTCTCAGTTGGGAGGTATGATTAGTCTTTACAACAGTGACTGCCTCTGCAAAAAATGAACGACAAGCAGCCATTCGGCGTTGGCCCAGGTGGGCGTTTTATGATTTTTTCAGGTGCAGGCATGGTATTTTTTGCCCTGTCCATGTATCTGTTGAAACCGCTGGAACGTACTGTCGGTGAAAAAGCATTGCCATACGTGATTGTGGGAATGGTGATACTGAATGTGGTGCTGGTCATGTATTTCTACGGACGCTGTCCTAAACGGCTCATCATTCCCATTGGAATTGTTGGCTGGTTAGCAGCGTTCTTGCTCTTGTTTTTGTGGAATTGGTTCGGGCCAGAACGTTAAAAAACAAGAGCGCTCCAAGCAAAACTCACTTCGACAGGATTTAAAAAAGAGGACGGCATTAACCGCAAACAAATCTTTGAGTTGGCCGCCGGTAATTACTTGGTAAGCGTCAACCGTAGCACCACTGGTTGATGTCGCGTAGATGCCATAGAGTCAGGATCTATGACATCTATGACCCCGACCGAATCTTCGACAACGCTTGGTCCGTCCATAGTGGGTGGTGTGCTTGGAGTAGTAGGTGCTGCTAGTGACGCAGCAAGTTTAGGAAGCAACCTTGGTAGTAATAATGGCTGGGGTGCAACTATGAGTTTGCTAATCTAGTAGCCGATGCGACTGCCTTTACAGGTATTGGCCTTCCTGTGGCGATAGGACAGGCTGTGATAAACGGAACCCTCGCCATTTATACAGGATATCTTAATGCTGAAGATTACGCTAACACGATGCAAAGTGCTGCTGTGGCGAAAGACGCAATATCAGCCGCACAAAATGCTATTGCAAATTTGACCAGTGAGATGGCAAATGACGGGTGTACCTATTAACAGAGGAATTATGGGTAAATATAATTTTAATGAGAAACTGTTAGCGGGCAGTTAAAAGCG
>PLJQ01000494.1 GCA_003140275.1 Limisphaerales bacterium | reverse complement strand
TTACACATCGTAATAGAGAAAGAACTCGTAGGGATGGGGGCGCAGGCGCAGCGCGTCGTGTTCCTTGCGCTTGTGGCTGATCCACATCTCCAGAAAGTCCTTCGTGAACACGTCGCCTTTCAACAGAAACGCATGGTCCTTTTCCAGATACCCCAGCGACTCACTCAAACTCCCCGGCATCTGCGGAATCTTCGCGTGCTCTTCCGGCGGCAGTTCATACAGGTTCTTGTCCATCGGTTCGCCCGGATCCATCTTGTTCAACACCCCGTCCAAGCCCGCCATCAACAACGCCGTGTAGCACAGATACGGATTGGCGGCCGGATCCGGTGGCCGATACTCGATCCGCTTGGCTTTCGGACTCTCGCTGAACGTCGGAATGCGAATCGCCGCACTCCGGTTGCGCGCGCTGTAGGCCAGGTTCACCGGCGCTTCATACCCGGGCACCAAACGCTTGTAGCTGTTGGTCGTCGGATTGCAGATCGCCGCCAGCGCCTTGGCATGTTTCAATATCCCGCCGATGTAATGCAGCGCCATCTGGCTTAGGCCGGCATATTCCTTGCCCGCAAACAGCGGCTTGCCTTTCTTCCACAAGCTCTGGTGCGTGTGCATCCCGCTCCCGTTGTCCCCAAACAAGGGCTTGGGCATGAACGTCGCCGTCTTGCCATGCTTCTTGGCCACGTTCTTGATCACATACTTGTAAACCATCATGTTGTCGGCCGTCTTGACCAGCGTATCAAACCGAAAATCAATTTCCGCCTGCCCCGCCGTCGCCACCTCATGATGTTGCCGCTCGATCTGGATCCCCAACTCCTCCATCACCAGACACATCTCCGTCCGAATGTCCTGTTGCGTGTCGATCGGGGCCACCGGAAAATATCCTTCCTTGTGCCGAATCTTGTTGCCCAAATTCGGCATCTCGTCCCGCCCCGTGTTCCAAATCGCCTCTTCGCCATCCACGCTGTAAAACGTCCCGTTGCTCTTGTGATCAAAACGCACGTCATCGAAGATGAAAAACTCGGCTTCCGGCCCAAACACCGCCGCGTCCGCCAGCCCGGTCGATTCCAAATACTTCTCCCCCCGCTGCGCGATCCCGCGCGGGTCGCGAGTGTAGGCTTCCTTGGTGCCCGTCTCGGCTATGGTGCAGGTCAGGCTCAGGGTGGGCACGGCGCAGAACGGATCGATAAACGCCGTGGCCGGGTCGGGCATCGCCAGCATGTCTGAGGCTTCGATGCTCTTCCAGCCCCGGATCGATGACCCGTCAAACCCGAACCCGTCCTCGAACACTTCCTCGGTCAATTCACTGACCGGAACGCTGAAATGCTGCCACGTCCCAAACGTGTCCACAAACTTCACGTCCACCATCCTCGCCCCACCCTTCTTCCCCAACTCAATCGCCGTTTTTGGGGTCGCCGTTGTTGCTGAATTTGTTGCCATAGTATTTTTTACGATTTTTATTGTTTAGTTTTAAGTGATCGAACGCTGTGCCAACGGCGGATCGCGTCCGCCATTATTGGCACAGCGTCGAAATGTTTCCGGTGTTGATCAGCCATGATACCCTTCTTCGCCATGTTCAGCGAGGTCGAGGCCGACGGTTTCGACTTCTTCAGCCGGACGCAAACCCACAACCGCTTTCACGATGTACGCGATGACCACCGTGCCGACAATTGCGAGCACCAAGGTTACGCCAATCGCCTTCACCTGTTCCAGCCACAGCGTGTGGTCGGCCACGATCCTGGCCAAACCGTTCTGCGTCGCGGGATTCGCCAGGTCCATTTTGTTGCCAACATCGGCAAGGTTACTCTTCAAATTGCCGTTCACGTCGGCGGTGGCCAGCACGCCGGTCAAAAGAGCGCCCATGGTTCCGCCGATCGCATGAACACCGAAGGTGTCCAACGCGTCGTCATAACCGATCCAGCCCTTGACCTTGTAGCAGAAGAACCAGGGAACGAGGCCGGCGGCAACGCCGATGATCACCGCGCCGGTCGAATTGACGAAACCGCATGCAGGAGTAATCACCACCAGACCGGCCACCGCACCCGAGCAGAAGCCGAGAATGCTTGGTTTGCCTCTGGTCAACCATTCGGCCATCGGCCAGACGAAGGACGCCACGGCCGTGGCCAGCGTGGTAGTCGTGAAAGCATTGGCCGCGATAACGTCAGCGGCCACCGCGCTGCCTG
The DNA here is from genome assembly GCA_003140275.1 of Limisphaerales bacterium. Classification (GTDB taxonomy): domain Bacteria; phylum Verrucomicrobiota; class Verrucomicrobiia; order Limisphaerales; family PALSA-1396; genus PALSA-1396. The sequence continues at coordinate 3,361 of PLJQ01000494.1, read as the reverse complement.
CATTGAAACCATACCAACCGACCCACAACATGCCGGTGCCAACCATGCACAGCACCATGTTGTGCGGCGCCATGTTTTCTTTGCCAAAGCCAATACGCTTGCCGAGAATTATACAAAGAATCAACGCCGACCATCCGGAAGTCATGTGCACCACGGTACCCCCGGCGAAATCAATGGCACGAATGGTCGCCTTGGGATTCCAAACGCCATTCATAAATCCGTCGATGCCCCAGATCATGTGGGCCTGGGGGAAATAAACGACGAACATCCACAGCGTCATGAACAGGAAGATGGCGGAGAACTTCATGCGTTCAGCAATCGCGCCGATGATCAGCGCCGGCGTAATAATCGCGAACATCAGTTGATACATGGCATAAACGTTCTGCGACACCCAATACGAATAGTCGCCGTTGGGCGCGGAATCGACCCCGTGGAGGAAAGCGAACGTTTTGAGGTTGCCGAGAAAAGTGCTGCCCCGTTGCGCAGTGTCGGTGGCGGCGCTCGAAAACACCAGGCTGTAACCGCAAATCCACCAAAGAATGGTGACCAATCCGGTGATGAGCAAGCATTGCGCCAGCACGGAAAGGACGTTTTTCCGGCGAACCAGTCCGCCATAAAACAGCGCCAGACCGGGCAGTGTCATGAACAACACCAGCGCGGCGGAAGTCATCTGCCAGGCGTTGTGGCCGGGTCCGGGCGTCCCGTCCAGCTTGGACTTCACCTTGGCGTCCGGAGCATCCGAGCCTCGCGTGCCGTTGCCGACGTAGGCTTCCAAATCCGCGATGCGCTGTTCGAGATTCGGGTCGGCTTTGGCCGGCACCGCGGGCGCGTTTGTCGCCGCGCCCTGTGCGCGCGTGCTCATCGCACTCACTGCCACCACAGCCGATAATGTCAAACACAACAGGAATTTATTCATAATGATCTTCATTTGAGTTTTGTCATTCACCGGGAGTTAAACCGCTTGTTCGCCTTTCTCTTCGGTGCGGATACGGATGGCTTCTTCCACTGACGATACAAAGACTTTCCCATCCCCGATTTTTCCGGTCTTCGCGGCCTTCACTATGGCCGCGACGGCCGGATTGACTTTCTCATTTGAGACCACCAGTTCGATTTTTATCTTGGGCAGGAAATCGACGGTGTACTCGCTGCCGCGATAAATCTCGGTGTGGCCTTTTTGCCGGCCAAACCCCTTGACCTCGCTGACCGTCATCCCCTCAATCCCCATCTCCCCCAAGGCATCTTTCACTTCTTCCAACTTAAACGGCTTGATAATGGCTTCGATTTTTTTCATTTGATTTAGTTCTCCAGTTGAACAGCCCGTTCGTGTTGTTTTTTACCACCACGGGGAACGGGTTGACGTGAAGAGAATATCTTCCGCTTCCTCGAGCGGAAGCAAAAACCGACACCAGAAACTCAGAATCTAACCTGGACATGGTTCGCCAGTGATGAAAAGCAAAAGATTTGCCAAACCTTTGAACATACAGTCATGTTCGGCGAATCCGTGGATTTTGTAGCGGAAAACCAGCCTTTTTTGAAAACAGTTGGTTTACGTTTCTCTCCCCGACCCGCAAAATGACCGTCGCAATTTGACCACAGTGAGTAAAATGCGGCGGCCTTAGCTGTGAATAACCAATTGAATGTTGTCCGGCAAGTTCCTGGCGACTTCAGTTACCACGTTCCCCTTCAATAGCGCCACCAACGAATGTCGTTGCGCCGATCCCAGCATCAAAATGTCCACGCCAAGCGTCGCCGCAAGATCGACGATGCTCGACGCCGGATTTTCGCTGATGGCAAATACTGGAACGACTGACACGCCGGCATCGCGAGCAAGTTCGAACATGCCGTACATGATTTCTGACGCCTGACGGTCATCCTGCCAGCGCGGACGCTGTGGGTTCGCCAATGGCCCTGGCAGGTTGACGGCCAGTTCCTTCACGTAAAGCACATACAAATTCCCCTGTCGCAGCCGGGCCTCTTCCAGCGCGTAACGCAGCACGGGCGTGAAACCGCGCGCCGCCACCAGCACGGATTGTCCCGGCGTAAGGTTGGGGCGAAAATTCGCGAGCGCCTCCGGCCTGACCACCGCGGCATGTTCGCGCCTGAGGATCACCGTCTCCAAGCCCGCGTACTTCATTGCCCACCAGCGCAAGCCAAAGCCGATGCCCAGCACGCATACCGCAAAGAACAGTGCCGCAGGTTTCGTTTTCGCGATGGTGATTTCCACCGCAAACAGCACGGCGAACGTGACCAGCATCACGGACCTCTCGCTCAATTTCAGTTTCAGTTGCTTGTTGAAACAGCACGAGCCGAGATTCACCGTGATCGCGCCGACGACGCCAATGGCGTACATGTCCGCCAAAGAATCCAAATCATCTGTGAACATCACCAGAATCACCGGCAGGCCCACCGCCACCACCAACGGCAACCACGGAACGCCGTTCCGGTTGAGGCGCGTGAAGGGCTGCGGCATTTCGCGATCGCGCGCGAGCATGTAGATCAACCCGATCATCGCCGCCACCGCCGTGTTGACCGCGCTCAAAAGCAACAGGCCGACCACGAGGCCGATCACAACGCCGAGCACGTGACCGAAATGCGGCCCCAGAGCCATCGTGCCATACTCCTCGCCCAAAAATCGCAGCATATCCCCGTAGCGGGCCTTGATTTCTTCACCGAATGAAGCCGGCAGCGAGAGCATCGCCAGGCCGAGTAGCGCGGTGCCGAACACCACTTCCACCGACACCGGCAAGATGGCTTTTTTAGCGGTCGAAGCCACGGTGTGGTTTTCGAGCGTTGAACCGGTGTCCAGTTTCATCACGCCGGTCAGATTGGCGATGGCTTCCACGCCGCTTAGCGCGAGTATGACCCCCACGAACGCGACCCAGTTCCTGTTGAAGCTCGCGTGCGGCGCCTGCATCGAAGCAAACGTCCAGTGTGGCGCGCTCAAACCGATGATCGTCACAACGACAATCACGGTCGGCACCGCCAGTGCGACGGCAAAACTGCCGGAATATTTCGGGCCGAAGTAGTTGATGAAGCCGATGAGCAGAATGAACGCGATGGTCGCGACTTGCAGGTATTTGTGTGGCACGTCGAAGTAGATCATCGCATCCCAGCAACTCATCGCGGCGGTAACGATGAAATCCGCCAGCAGCAACAGTGAACCGAGCACGGCCAGCACGCGGCTTTGATCTCGCGCCGACGAATAAACACCGCCGCCGTCGGGAAAGTGTTTACAAACAATGATGTAGTTGTAGCCGACGAGTCCCGTCAGCGCGCAGACGGCGAGAATGATCGGGAAGGAGGAAAACCCCGCCGCGACAAAGGCGAGGCCGATGACGTAGGCCTTGCTGGTGCCCCAATC
>PLJQ01000065.1 GCA_003140275.1 Limisphaerales bacterium | reverse complement strand
GCGCTGGCCTTGCTCGCTGGCGTCAACCAAGCCGCTGCCCAATTGCCCGTCATAAGCTCCTTCAGCCAAAACGGAGTGTTAGTCTGCAGTTATTTGCAACCAGGCACTGTAGCCAGCGTGGAATGGGCGTCGTCTTTGTCTGGTCCGTGGCAAACCAACTGGGCTGGGCTTGACGCGGTGACAGTGAACTCGAACGGCACGATNNCTCGAACGGCACGATCTCGGTCACAGTGAACTCGAACGGCACGATCTCGGTCAGCGTGCCGATGTTCTACCGCGTGCGCGGGGTGGCCTATACCACCAACATCTTCACCTCCGACGGTATGGCGCTTATTCCCGCCGGTCCTTTCACGATGGGAGACACTCTGGATGGCGAGAGCGATGCCATCCCCACCGTCACCGTAAATGTGTCGGCGTTTTACATGGACACTAACCTAGTGAGCTTTAGTCAATGGCAGGCGGTTTATCAGTGGGCCACGACCAATGGATATGGCTTTGACGAATCCGGTGAGGGCAAGGCGGCGAATAACCCGGTGCAAACGGTGAATTGGTATGATGTGGTGAAGTGGTGCAATGCGCGGTCGCAGCAGGCGGGTTTGACGCCGGTATATTACACGACTGTTGACTTTACGCAGGTTTATAAGAGCGGGGAGGTAGATGGTGTTTACGCAAACTGGACGAACAGCGGGTATCGGTTGCCGACGGAAGCGGAGTGGGAGAAAGCGTCGCGGGGCGGGTTGAGCGGACAACGCTTTCCGTGGGGCAACACGATTTCCGAAAGTCAGGACAACTACATTGGAGACACCAATGATTTTAGCTACGATTTGGGACCGAACGGCTACAACGCACTCTTCAACGACGGAGTGTCTCCCTATACGAGTCCGGTGGGCTATTTTGCGCCGAACGGTTACGGACTTTACGATATGGCGGGGAATGTAAGAGGGTGGTGTTGGGATTGGTATGCGGGGCCTCCATATCCGCCAGGCAGCCCTTATTTGGGAGGCAGTGATCCACGCGGACCGGCCTCAAGCCCGTCTGACTACCGTGTGTTGCGCGGCGGCAGCTGGCTCAACTATGCCATCGACGCGCGTTGCGCGATGCGACTCGACTCCTACTTCCCGAGCTTCGCGTACAGCGCCTTTGGGTTGCGTTGTGTGAAGGGGCTTTCCAACACGCCCGGCGGCATGGCGCTCATTCCCGCCGGCAGCTTCACGATGGGGGACACTCTGGATGGCGAGAGTGATGCCATTCCCACGAACGTGTATGTGTCGGCTTTTTACATGGACACGAACCTAGTGAGCTACAGCCAATGGCAGGCCGTCTATAATTGGGCCACGACCAATGGATATGGCTTTGACCATGCCGGTTCTGGCAAGGCGGCGAATAATCCGGTGCAGACGGTGAATTGGTGGGACGTGGTGAAGTGGTGCAATGCGCGCTCGCAGCAGGCGGGTTTGGCGCCGGTCTACTACACGGAGGCCAGCTTCACGCAGGTTTATACGAATGGGCAGGTGGATAGTGTTTATGCAAACTGGACGAACAGCGGGTATCGGTTGCCGACGGAAGCGGAGTGGGAGAAAGCGTCGCGGGGCGGGCTGAGCGGGCAACGGTTTCCGTGGGGCAACACGATATCCGAAAGCCAGGCCAACTACATCGGAGATACCAATGATTATAGCTACGATTTGGGACCGAACGGCTACAACGTAGCTTTCAACGACGGAGTAACTCCCTACACGAGTCCGGTGGGATATTTTGCGCCGAACGGGTATGGACTCTACGACATGGCTGGGAATGTATATGAGTGGTGTTGGGATTGGTATGGGACGTTTTATGCCGGAGGTAGCGATCCACGCGGACCGGGAACAGGGAGCTTCCGTGTGTTGCGCGGCGGCGGTTGGTCCGACTACCCTGACCGCGAGCGCTGTGCCGATCGCAACACTGACGGCCCGTTCCACGTCGCCTTCGATATCGGGTTTCGTTGTGTGAGGGGACTTTAGTTTTTGCTCTTTTCCGCGCCCAATTGCGAAGCTGCGGAGTGAGGCGGTTGGCGTGGGAGATGCCTGAGCGGTTTGGCGGGGCGGGTGCCGGTTCAGTTGCAGCCGCCCTGACAAAGCGCGAAGCCCGGAATGCACAACAGCGCGTTATGTTTAGTTGACGGGCCTGAAAACTTGTAAGGCGAGGCCTCCCGTATATGTGTCGCGCCTGCGGCATAGGGAGAGGCAAATAAATATAACGTCGGGTTGTGCAGGGCCGGGTTAAGCAAAGCCGACGCCCAGCCTCGGAGCGAATACCTGGAGCGAGAAGCGTAGCGTCGGCTGGTCTCGAATGCCAACCGCCGAACGAAGCGAAGTGTTTATTGGCGCGGTTTTTTTTGCCTTCCTGCCTGTCTCCGCCGGATTCAATTTGTGGAACGCAACGGCGGGGTTTGCGCACGGCCACCGCGCCCGGTGCTTGCGCACGGCCACAAAGTCCTTGCGGACTGCCACCGATGTCGCTGGTCGCGGTTTTGGTGGCCGGAGCAAAGCCCGGAGTGGAGTGAAGCGGATTGAACCGGACGGAGTCAGGCAAAAATCCCAGGCGGCAGTCTGCGAAAACTCAGCGAAGGCACAGGTGCGAGTCCCACTGCCCCTTTTTAGCACCGTGACCGGAGCAAATTGTTCGCAGTCTGCCGCCCTTGCCGTTTAGTCTGGCGGCGTTGTTCTGACGCCTCGACGACAGGGTGAAGCGATAGGACTGTCACCGCACTGGTTTGCTTGGGTGCGAATGGACAGCCCGGAGCGTAGCCTGACGGCGAGGGGTCAGACTGAAATGGTCAGCGGAGTGAGGTCGGGTTGCGCCGTTCGGAGACTCAGACGTGAGGTTTGATCCGTGTTTCCCAACCGAGCGTGAAGTCGGAGCAGGCGAAACCCGTGCTCACGACTATTGGCAAGCTGGCGAGCCAATCCGTCAGGTCTCTTCATGGGACTGCGTCATATCGCAAATGTGAGCGGAGTTTTTTTTGCCGGGCGAGTTTTCACATAAACCCGCGCTCGGGTTAGGCGCCATCATCGTAAATCTGCATCCGTGGCTCTGATGACGGCTGCGTCTGTAAGAGTAAAGCTATGGTCTCGTCCAAAATCCATCTTCGGCCGCATCAACTCAAACTTTACCACCCTGCCGCGTTCAGCGGCTGTCTTCAGTATCTTCAGTAGCTCTCCCTTCTCGCGTAGCGCGCCCCCGCGCCAATCAGCAGTCATGGCGAAGAACAACTCTGCCTGACTCACGTTGGCTGAAATACCACGCTTGCCGTCCACCTCAATAAGGTGTCGGGGCGGGCGCCCCTCTGGATACTGAACGAACCAAAATCGTCCGCTCAACTGGAACTGAATCCGATCACCGGTGACAGTGATGTTCGTGACCGGACCCTCCATCCAGAACCCCACACCTGGTGAAGGTGGCTGTGGTCTATGCGACGGACTAAACAACATCAGACAAAAAAGAAAACCAGCAGCAGAGGAGGCCGCTACCGAGAAAAATAATTTGCGGTCAATTTTCATAACGGTGTGACGAGGTCAATAACTTTGTTATTGGAGGGCGCTGTTCGGTCTAACTCTTGTCAAGTTTCGCACTCTATTCCTGCCTTTCCAAATTGTAAACAAGAGTTTAGTTGAGCAGCGGCGGCTTCGCTGCGTTGGTCCTTGCGACTGTGCGGGCTCACGCGAAGCGTGAGCACTCCAGGCGAGCCGCTTGCGGCGAGTTTGTATGCCGGACACTCGCGCGCGCGTGGCATGTTGGCAAACCAGGACGGGTTCGATTACCATGACCACTTTCGACAAAGAGAAGGCGTCCTCTGCGCGCGCGAGTGCAAGCGTCC
>PLJQ01000375.1 GCA_003140275.1 Limisphaerales bacterium | reverse complement strand
TCCTAAAAGTGTTCCAAGTCAGATCGCACACCATGCGGTGGTCCTGGTGTAAATCGTGTCGGAAGTGAGTAAAAACGACATCGGGTGTAAAAATTTTCTTGAGTTCCTCGAAACATTCTTTCACGGGCGCGCCGATATACGGGAGGAACCCATCCCGAAACGACTTCACGACGATTGTTTTCCTGCGCGCACGCCGCAAGAAGGCGTTCGCGCTACCCTGCGCTTCCTTCGCGCGCTCCGGATTGGAACTGAGCACCAGCCAGTAAAACTCGATTCTGTCCGAGTTCTCGATCAAGCGAAGGATCGTCCCCCCGCAGCCGATCTCAATATCGTCGCTGTGCGCGCCGAGGCATAAGACCCGTTTGACACCGTTCAAATTACACGTGATCACACCAAACCCTTCGTCATTGCTGCTTATTCCAGACCGCCCAGGGCGCGTTACCCCGGCTGAACACATCCTCGAGTTCCTGTCGCTCTTTGAACGTGTCCATGCACGCCCAGTAACCGTCGTGCGAATGGGTCATGAGCTTTCCTTCGCCGATCAAACGCCGGAACGGTTCCTCAATTAATTCTTCTCCGTCGCGCATATAGCTGAATATCTCCTGGCGCAATACGAAGAAACCGCCGTTCATTCGCGCGCCGGATTTGGCAACGTGCTCGATGCTCTTCACGCTTCCGCGAGCGTCACTATTGATCAAGTGGAAGCTCGCCCGGGGTTTGACACTCACGAAACAGGCTGTGCTCCTGCTCTGTTCAAACGAACGTATGACCGCGGGGATCTGAACATCCGAGAGGCCGTCGGTGTAATTGGCCAGGAACATCTCATCGAGATGAAGATGTTTTTGCGCGATTTTCAGACGCTGGCCAATGTTGGACGTCAGCCCGGTGTCAACAAAAGTGATCTTCCAATCGTCAATGTCGCGACTCAGCAGTTCTAAGTCCTTCCCCCCTTTGGAGAGGACGAAGTCATTGGACAGGCACTCGTTGTACTGTAAGAAGTAGTTCTTGATCGCGTCGGCTTTGTATCCGAGACACAAAATGAAGTCCTTGTGTCCGTAGTGGGCGTAATACTTCATCACGTGCCACAGAATGGGCCGATAACCTATCGGCACCATGGGCTTCGGGACCGCCTCGGAAAACTCGCGCATCCTCATGCCAAAGCCGCCGCAAAAAAGAACCACCTTCATGCTACTTTACCTCCAATCACAACATGTACTTTATTCATAACAGAATCGTTTAAGGCCCGGCTTCCGCCAGAAACTTTGCCGACGAATTCCCAAACGTGCTCAAGCGTGTCCTGGAAATCAAGTCGAGACTGTTGAACCTGCTAATATCTCGGTGTTCTTGGGTTGGCCGGGTGATGGCGGGCGACTGGACAGACCCGGCGCCGATTGCCGGCCTTTCATCAAATCGGCCAGCCATGTTTCTCCGCGAAAGTGCCTGTACTGTTCACCCCGCAACCGGTCGGCCAAACGATTGGGCGGAAGTTCCACGTCATCGTAGGTGATGACCGCGTCTTTCTTAATCGGCCGTTTAAGTTTGCAGCCTTCGACAAGGCCTTCGGGCAGGTAGCGCTTCTGGCACATCTCCTCAACATTCGCCGCCTCGCCGTAGGTCATGTACATGCGGTAATCGTCAAGCAACTCGTCAGCGTTAAGCTCGCGCTTGGCGACCGCGCACACTTCAACGACCGGGCCACCCAATGGCTTGGCGAGCGAGTCGCGGAACAAGACTACGCGGGCTATCGAATTCGGTGTCTCGAAGTGAACCAAGTGGTAAGGGATGAAAAAAGAATAGAGCGGCCCGTCCCCCATTTTATACAAACCAAGATAGTGCTGTTGCTTGGGATCGGGATGTTCGGCCAGACAATAGACCTTCGTGAGCGGCGTACCGACCACATAATCAATGATGCCACCGAGCCGACGCAATTCGTCGATGTTGTAAAGTTTGCCGATCTTCATGATATCGTCCTTGTAATCCAAGCCGCGGGACATGCCGCGAGATTTGACCACGAACCCGGTGGCGTTCGCCACGATGGTCTGCTCGAAGCTGATCTTCGAGCCGTCGGCAAAGCTTGTCACCATGGCCGGATTCTGTCCCCACTTGTCGGCAAAACCTTTCTGCGTCGTAGGATTGCGGTAAGGGTCCTGCAGCCCCTTGATGTTGCCTACAACTCTCGGGGTCAGCCCAAGTCCCTTGACCCAGCGATAGAGGTTCATCTGCAGGCCAGGCTCGTCTCCGTCACACGCAGACAGGATCACTCCGCATTTGGCGGCATAGACCTGGAGAATCGGGCCGATGGTGGCGTCGAGTTCAGCGTTCATCAGCACCACGTCTTTCTTATGCTTGAAAGCCTCGATCACGACGTTCGCGCCGAACTCGACCGAACCGGTTACATCGACCAACACGTCGATCTGCTCCGAACGCGCAAGCAGGAAAGCGTCTTCCGTGACGACCGGCTTGCCGGCCCGTATGGCATCCTCCAATTGGACTTGCGAGTTGGCGACGATAATGTCCTTGAGACCAGAATATTCGAAGACATGAAACGCCTTTTCGAGTTTGCGGCTGTAAATGGCGACCATGCGCATGCCGGGAACGCTGTTCACAATCTGATTGGTCAGCCCCTGTGCCATGAAACCGGCGCCGAGCAGCGCCACGCGAATCGGTTTGCCCTGCTCCTGGCGGGCTTTCAATACATTATCAACGATGATCATGTGTTATTTCTTTCACTCGTAAATTCCAGGTAAAAACTGTGAGTGCTGCATCAAGATTGATAACAGCAATCGACGTCACCGCTCAAGCACTCATGCGTCGCTTCAGTTCAGACTCGATATCCTTCAGTAATCCGAACTTTTGATCCTTCTCCGAAATCACCGCGACCGGAAGCGGCCACTTGAGGCCCAAGCGAGGATCGTTGTACATTAAGCCGCTCTCGGCACCTGGCGCATAGAATTCGCCCACCTGATAACTGGTTTCAGTGTTGTCCCGGAGCGCTTGATATCCGTGGGCAAAGCGCTCGGGCACATAGAGGGCAGATTGATTGTCCTCGTTCAACTCGACGGAGATGTGTTGGAGGTAGGTCGGGCTTTCAGGGCGAAGGTCAACAATAATATCGAGAATCGCGCCGCGCGTGGCGCGCACGAGTTTTGTTTCCGCGGCGGGCGGGTATTGGAAGTGCATGCCACGCAACGTTCCTTTTTTAAAGTTAAAAGCGACATTCGCCTGCGCAATGATCGGCTTCAATCCATGTGCCTCAAACTCCTTTTGGCAGAAGGCACGCGCGAAAAATCCTCTCGAGTCTTTCCGTCGTTCAAGGTCAATGACATAGGCCNNATAGGCCCCTTTCAGCTTCGTCTCAGTGAAAATCATGGTTATCGTTACTTTTTATGACTCGAGTCCAGTTGCGCATGACTAAAGACCGCACCTTTATGATTTCGATCGCGGCTTTTAAGTATGTTTAACACCGCCTTCCTTATAATGACTTCGGCACGGAAAGCAAGCGCCGGTTCGACTTTAATTCGACACGGCTTTTTCCGAGCACCCAGATTCATTACGCTTCACCTGGGCACTTCATTACGAACTGAAATGTTTCGTCTGCTCGGCGCGCAGCTTGTCGCACAGGCGCCCGGATGGAAGCTCAACGTCCGCGTACGTCAGCACGCAATCCTTGGTCAGGTCGCGGTTGAGCCTGCAGCCTTCAGCCAGGCCCATCGGGAGCAAATTTTGCGCGAGGCTCACGTCGTAGTTTTCAGCCTGACCGTAGGTGAGGTAGCCGCCGAGTGTGTCGATCACCTGGCCCATCTTCAGATCGACCTTCGCGGTCGCCACCACGTCCACCATCGGTGCGCCCTGGGGTTGCATCACGGGATCGTTGCACAGGACCGCGCGTGCGACCGAGAGTGGCACTTCAAAATGGCAGAGGTGATACGGAGTATAAAAGCTGTAGAGCGGACCTTCTCCCAGCTTGTAGAGAGCGAGGTATTGGCGCTGCTTTGGATCGTCGTGTGTTGCGAGCACAAAGACACCGGGGCCAGGCCGGGCCTTCACGACATAGTCCACGACACCACGCAGCTTCTTCAATTTTTCCACGTCGTACCGGCCAATTTTGCAGAGCTCGTCCACGTGACCGTCATGGTCGCCGCCGCGCATGCCGCGCTGTTCGACCTTCATGCCGGTAGCGTTGGCCACGATAGCTTGTTCGAAAGAGATTTTCGTCCCGTCGGCAAAGCTGGTGACCATGTAGGGATTCTGACCCCACTTTTTGGCGAAGCCTTCCTGGGTCGTGGGATTTCGATACGGGTCGTGAAGGCCTTTGATGTTGCCGCACACCAGCGGGAGGAGGCCGATGCTCCTCACGAAACGGTATAGGTTCATCTGCACGCCGGGCTGGTCGCCATCGCACACGGTAAGGATGACGCCGGCCTTGTCGGCGTAAACTTTCAGGATCGGGCCTACCGTGCCGTCCAACTCCACGTTCATCGTCACCATGTGCTTGCGGCGCTCAATGGCACGCACAGTCAGCTGGGCGCCAAACTCAATGGCACCGGTAGCGTCGATGAGCGCATCAATTCCGCTCGCGTCGCAGAGCAGCGTTGGGTCCTCCGTAACTGCGGGCTTCTTGCTGCGGATTGCATCCTCCAATTGGGAAAGCTCCGTCACTTCCAGGAAGTCCGGGCGACCGGCTTCACTATAGGCGCGCCGGGCGTTTGCAATGCGCCGATTGGAGATCGCGACCAGTTCGAGGCCAGGCACTGAATTAACGATTTGGTTTGCAACGCCGCGAGCCATGAAACCGGCGCCAACCATCCCAACCTTCACCGGCTTGCCGGAGGCGGCACGTTTCTTGAGTTCGGTATCAACGATGAACATGGAACGATCCTTCCTCAACCGGCGGCACGACCCTGACCGGCCCTTTGATCAATCTGGCTGTGTGCCTCTGCGGCTGGTTTGGCTTCACTTGCGCTCCCAAACCTTCCAGGGCGCCTTGCCGGTTGCCCAGAGTTCCTCGAGATGATTCTTGTCGCGCAGCGTGTCCATCGGATGCCAGAAACCCGCGTGCCTGAACGCCGTAAGCTGGCCCTCGTGTGCCAGCATTTTGAGAATCTCCTGTTCCCACACCGTCGAGTCGTCGCGGACAAGATCCAACGCCGAAGGTTCGATTACGAAGAAGCCACCGTTGACCCACGCGCCATCCCCTTGGGGCTTCTCGACGAAACTGGAGAGTTTGTTTTCTTCCTTACGCAGCGTAAACGCGCCGAAGCGGCCACCGGGCTGCACGGCCGTCAGCGTAGCCAGCGTTTTCTGCTGCCTGTGAAACTTGATCAACGCCGTGATATCCACGTTCGCTACCCCGTCGCCGTATGTCATGCAGAAAGTTTCTCCGGCGATGTATTCGCGCACGCGTTTAAGACGGCCGCCGGTCATGGTTTGTTCGCCGGTATCGACGCACGTCACGCGCCACGGCTCACTATTATTTCGCAGAATTTCTGTCTTTGAGTTGTTCAGGTCGAAGACGACATCTGAGTTATTCAGGAAGTACTTGGCGAAATACTCCTTAATCACCCAACCCTGATAACCGCAACAGACGATGAAGTCATTGAGGCCATGCGCGGAGTAGATCTTCATGATGTGCCATATAATCGGTCGGTGGCCAATCTCGACCATCGGCTTGGGCCGAACCGTAGTTTCTTCGCTCATACGAGAGCCCAGTCCTCCAGCAAGAATCACGACTTTCATCCTAACACCTCCGTGTTTGGCTCGCTGCGCGCGCCGATCTGCCAGTGAGGAGAGTTCAGCTTCCTAAAGAGAACTGCTTCGATATCCCCGCGGGAACCTCCGAAAACTGCTTTTCGGAGTTGGGTTGATGGTGGCCGTTCGTTTTTCGGGTTTGATGGATTGATAGCGGCTCCTTCCGTTTCTATTTTCATGATGTTTGATCTTTGCTTTTCAGGCGGCCTGCGGCAACACCCTCAGCCGCACGATCTGTTCGTCACGCGCCAGATTGTAGATCAGGTTGATCAAGCCAATCGCCGCCGCGTTGCGCCGCCGCCCAATATAGCGCAGACAGCAACCTTCCATCGATTGGCTCATGCAGCCAAAGACGTGTTCGATGCGCGCACGAATTCTGGACTTCTGGCGGTTGCTTTCTTTCTGCTCGCCGCTCAAGGGACGGTTGCGACAGGCGCGTTTTTGGATGCGGCTGGTCACCCGTTTCTGGGCCAGCATCGCTTCGGCCTCCGTGCCGCGATATGCGCCGTCGGCATACACCGCACCGTCCGGCGATTCGACAAACGGCGACAGCATCTGCGACTCGTGGACGCGAGCCTCGGTGACCGCATAGCGTTCGATCAACTTGCTTTGCGCGTCCTCCTTCAGGTGGTTCTTGTAACCATAATGCACCTCCGCATTCTTCTTGGTCCAGCGCGCGTCCAGGTCCTTTTGCCGCTGCTTCGCTGGCTGTGCGACCCACTCCTTGGGCACAGCGTCAGCCTCGATCGTCGCGTTCTCCTGCCGACGGTTCCGTTGCCAAGGAACATCCACGAAACTGGCGTCCACCAGCTTGCCTTCTTGGGTCAACAGCCCCTGCGCCTGGAGTTGCGGTGCGAACTGTTCACTGAGCTTCTCGAACACTCCCGCCCGCACGAGCGCCTCGCGGAAGTCCCAGAGCGTATTGGCATCCGGCACCTTGTCGGCCACCGTCCAGCCCATAAACTTTTGGAAACTCAGCCGATCACTGACTTGATGCTCCGTCTGTTCATTCGAAGAATTGTAACATCGTTGCACCACCAGCAGCGTGAACATCTTGACGGGGTCGTTTGCCGGATGACCGCCCGGCCCTTTGGCCGGTTTGGCCAGTGCCTGCTCCAACGGCGGACGGAAACTCTCCCAGTCGATCACCGCAGCGAGGCGGCTCAACGGGTTGCCCTTGGCCTCCAGCCATTGCACACGCGGTTCCACGTCAAGGAAATCCGAGAGTTTGAGCCGATGGGCAAATTCTCATTACTCGCATCGTAAACATCATGCTCTTACTTCGCACTATTTTTCTCAACTATCCAGAACTTTTCACCCAGTTTCCGGAGTCGCCATCAAGGCTTCGGAACGGAAAGCAAGCGCCGGATCGCCTTTGTTTAGCACGTCTGTTCCTGAGCACCAAGATTTATTCGCGTCACTGGTGTCGTGTCGCAAAAACCGTCCCTTGCACGCGGCCAAACTTACGGTGCGAGGATGACTCGACTGCTCTGGTTGGTCCCCAGCAGGAAGCCGTAGCCGGCATTGAGCTTTTGCAACACCGCACCGCTGTAGGACAATGACCTGCCGGTCGATGGATCCATCGCACCGCCCCGGAACGTACCAGTATTGGGGGAGAAGCTTATCGTAAACCGATTGCTGCTCAAATTGCTCACCCGGCCGTACAACTCCAACGTCACGGAGTTGGTGAAGTCCGCAATCAGATTACCCCCGCTAAACGACACCTCGGCATTCGTGAGATTCAACACGTGATTTGTGGCCCCAATCGGGGGAGTATAAAACGAGCCGACCACCTGGCTCGGGTTGGTGAACCCTCCCGGATAATACCGCGCGCTCACATCGGCCAGCTTAATCCAACTGAGGGTTCCATTGAGATCGTCGGTCGTTCGGTTCGTAAATGCCGGCCAGTTCATCAGCGAGCCTTTGCCGGAGTATAGAGATACATACAGCGGCCAGAAACCGTGCTTGGAGAGCGGCACACTTTGGCTGACTCGGGTGCCATCGGCCAACGCAGCGGCAAAACTGACCCGGCCGCTCGCATCTACTCGCACGGTGCCGAAACTGTCACCCATCGGGACGGACGGATCATTATCCTGTCCGGGGATGCGTATGGTATAATTCCCGGCGTACGGCGCCGGATTCGTCCTGGAGTTGAATACGGCGCGATCACCGGACAATGTCGACACCCATACACCGTCAGTGACGCGCCCAAAGATGCGATCGGCCTGGTCGCCCTTGCCGATTTGTAGTTCCAAGGTCAGGGCATTAGTCCGCAGGCGCAGGATGACGTTGGTTGCCTGGCATTGCAGATCCAACTTGCCGCTGAAACCGTAACGCGTCGCTCCGATCTGGAGAAGGCCGGAGTACGTGCCCCGTGCAGTTACAGACGCCGTGAGGAAACCGGCGCTATACTGCCGCACCTGGTCGCTTTCCTGGAACAGGCCGTTGTAGCTGCCTTGGGCCAGGATGAATGGACTCGGTGCCTCGAGCACTAAAACCCAGTCGCCGTCTCCGTCACTATTGTTGCCCGACGGCATGAAGTCTTGTGTGCCAGTGTTGGCGAACGGTGAACCCGGTATGGCGGCGTAAACCCCGCTGCTTGGATCGTACCAACGTGCCGTTGCGGCCCCGCTCAACTTCGACATATCCACTGTGAGAGGGCGGATTGTCGGCATGTACGCCATCACCAGCGCGCCATCAGCCGTCCGACCCGAGGTCGCATAGTCACTGCTCATCACGCTGCCGTTCGTCGCGAACGTGCCGTACCCGGCGGTCACAACAGAGTGGTCTTGATCGGGGATCAA
>PLJQ01000404.1 GCA_003140275.1 Limisphaerales bacterium | reverse complement strand
ACCTATGAAATATTCAGGCTAGCGCGCAACTGCCCGTCCACGAACGCCAGCACGCCGGAGGAGTCGCTCTCGGTCACGGCGCGCTCGTAAAGCGGCCGCGCCTTTCCATTGGCGTATATTGCGAACTTGATGGGCTCAATGAAACACATCCGTCCGAAAGGCCGAAGCAGAGCAAGCGCACGCTCCGTGAAAGCGATGTAGAGGTCAAAGCGACCCGTTGCCGTCAGGTAGAGTTGTAGAATTGCGTAACGAGTTTCCGCATCAATGTTGGTAACGCTCACGTAAGGCGGATTGCCAATCACCGCGTCGAAGCCCGGTTGGTTCTTGTGCGAGCCGTCGGCGGCGAAGAAGACATCCGGGAATTCGAGTTCCCAATGGAAGAAACGACGCGGGTGCGGCTGGTAGGGCGGGCTGTCCCCGGCCCGCCGCGGCATGGTGCGTGAAGCGCGGCCTGATTTCGCAACGGCGGGCAGCGCGGTGTGGACACCGCGTCCTACCGATTTCAGGATTTCACCAGTTCGTGTCAAGTAGGTTTCCTCGTCCAGTTCTTCTCCAAAGAACGTGCCAGTCCACAGGTCGGCCACCGATTTGTAGGGCGCGAGGCGCGGGAGGATTTCGGCGTTCCAGCGGCGTTCCAGCGGCGTTCCTTGTCCTTCACCTTTTTCACGTCAGCGCTGGCTTCGTGCTCGATGGCCTTGATGGCCCCGATGGTGTCGGCCACGGCGCGCTTGAAGTCAGGGCCGAAGGTGAAGGCGATTTGCTTCGCCGCCGCGCCGCGCTTTGCCTTTTTCTCCGGCAGGCTGCCGAGCTGGTCGAGCCGTGCGCCGATGAGCGAATTGCCGGGTCGCAAGTGGTGGTCAAGGAAATTGAGCGGCTGGTCGCTGGCGATGCAGGTGAGCCAGAGCGAGAGCTTGGCGAGTTCAACTGCCAGCGGATTAAGGTCAACGCCGTAGATACACGCCTCAACGACGCGGCGGCGCCAATAGGCCAGTTCCTCCGCGTCCTTGGACTTTTCGTGAAGTCCGCAAGTGGTCGGATGCGCGGCAATGTGGTCGGCCAGAACTGTGGTGGCTTCGACAAGGAAGTGGCCCGAACCCATCGCGGGGTCGCAGACGTTGAGGGTGAGGCAGGCGTTGGCAAACGAGTTGTCCTGGCGTCGAGCGGAACGCGCGGCCTTGACCGGTTCGATTCGCTCAATTTCGTTCAACAGCGGCGTGAGCGTTTGCTCGACAATGTATTTCACGATGTAGTCGGGCGTGTAATACGTGCCGGTGGCTTTGCGCTCGGCCTTGTCGGTCTTGAGTTCAAGACGACCCTCGGCGTTTCGTGCGAAGTGGTGTTCGAGCAGTCCTTCGTAAATCGAGCCGAGTTGCTGCGCGCGCAGGTCGCTGAAGTCCACGGTCTGGATGGGGAGCGCTGGCTCGTTGGGCTTGGGCGGCGGATCGAACATGAGGCCGCGCAGAACATTGGCGACATCGGCGTCGGCGATGCGCCAGTCTTCGAGCAGCGGATGCTGGTCGGCATCGAAGAGATCGCCGTTGTAGCGCGCAACGGAGTATTCTTTGTTCTTGGCCTCGTCAGTGCCGTTGACCAGATGGAAAAGTTCGCTGATGTCCTCACCCAGTCGCGTGCGTGTTTGGCTGTCATAGCCGGTGAAATTCTTGAGGTCAGGTTTGAGGCGTTCGAGCGAGAGTTCCTTGTAGTAGCGGCGCGTGCGCGGTTCGACCGGCAACAGGCCGCGACCTTCGGCATAAAGAATGAACAGCAGGCGGTAGAGGTAGATGAGGCAGTTTTCGTAGAGCGTTTTGTAACCGTCGTCCGTGTCCGGGATTTGGTTCTCGGGGCGCGAGGCGAAGCCATTGGCAAGATCGGTCAGGATGGTGAAGATACGCTGGCGGAGGTCTTCCTCAAGTTCCGATTGCGCGCTCAGGGATTGTTCGCGAACTAGATCGAGCCGGCATTTGCCTTGCGCGTCACGTTGAAATGCGTCGGGCGAAAAGAGCGCGAGAAAGAATTTGCAATTCTCCAGTGACTGAATTGCGACCTCGAAATTTAGCGCGAAGAAATCCTGACGCCGAGCATCGCGACAATAGAGCCGCCACTCGTTGCCGTTTGTCAAGATGCCCCAAGACAAGACGCGCGCGTCTTGCAGGTAATCGCGGATTTGCTGGCGCGGGTAACGTTGCTGGTGCTTGCTGACTTGAGAAAGAGGATGATTGAGTTTCTTGGCTTCAAGGATCGCGGCGGCGGCCCGGTAGCGGCTGGCCCTGTCCTTGTCCAGCACGGACTCCTTTTCTACGGCGCTGGCGAAAAGTATATAGTCCGGTTCGGCGTCCTGATCTGGAAGGCTCAGGTTGTCGGTCCAAGCGAAGCCAAGTTTTTCCAGAACCTTATCGACCAATTCCTGCCGAGTGAATGCCTCGTTGTTTTTGGCGAGCGCAAGTTAGCGCTTGTTGTAAAGGTCACGACAGAATTCCAAAATCGGACGGGCAGTCCCATCGGTCGGCCACCAATCGTTTTTGCGGAGACGCGCTTTGAGGTAATGATCAGAAAGCAGCTCTTGAGTTTGCCAAAGCTTTCGGACTTCTGGCATTCCCAGAAGTTCAGGATGATCGTGAAATTTGTTTTTCTTCGGCACGTTGGCGCTACACCCCGAACCGGTTGGTCAGATTCTTGGCCGGTTCGTTGGTGATGAATGTCAGGTCAGAGGACATTGCCGCAGAGCTTGCCTGCGGTTGCAATTTGATTCAACTCGATAACGGCGAAACTGCGGCGGTCGCGTCAGGACGAGACGCTTTTTGTTCCTCAGACCAGCAAATCCTTGACGACCTCGCCGCTGACATCGGTCAGGCGGAAGTCGCGGCCTTCAAAGCGATAGGTGAGCTTGGTGTGGTCGATGCCGAAACAGTGGAGCATCGTGGCGTGGAAATCATGCACGTTGACGGGGTTCTCGACGATGTTGTAGCCGAAGTCGTCCGTCGCGCCATAAACCAAGCCCGGCTTGATCCCGCCGCCGGCCATCCAGAGCGAGAAGCACCGTGGATGATGGTCGCGTCCGAAGTCATCTTTTTTGATCTCACCTTGGGAATAAGCCGTGCGTCCGAACTCGCCGCCCCAGATCACGAGGGTGTCGTCGAGCAGGCCGCGCTGCTTGAGGTCCTTGATCAAGGCGGCGCTGGCCTGGTCGGTATTCTTCGTCTGGGTCTTGATGCCGTTGGGCAGCCCGCCGTGATGGTCCCAGTCGCGATGGCAAAGCTGGATGAAGCGCACGCCGCGCTCGGCCAGACGCCGGGCCAGGAGACAATTGTTCGCATACGACGCCTTGCCCGGTTCGGCGCCATACATTTCCAAGATCTCTTTCGGCTCCTTCGCGATGTCCGTCAGCTCCGGCACGCTCGTTTGCATCCGGAACGCGAGTTCGTAGTTGTCGATGTGCGTGGCGATGGCCGGGTCGCCCAGCAAGCCGAGTTGTTTGCGATTCAACTCCTGCATTGCGTCGATCAACTGCCGTCGCGCCGTGCCGCTCAAGCCCGGCGGGTTGGAAACATAGACCACCGGGTCGCCTTGGTTGCGGAATTGCACGCCCTGGTAATTGGCGGACAGGAAGCCGTTGCCCCAGTACCGCACCTGCAATGACTGACCGCCGCTGCCGCTGGTAAGCACCACGTACGCGGGCAGGTCGTCGTTCTCGCTGCCGAGGCCGTAGGCAACCCACGCGCCCATGGTCGGGCGACCGGGCTGCTGATTACCCGTGCCCATGAACGTGACCGCCGGATCGTGGTTGATCGGTTCAGTGAACATCGAACGGATGATGGCGATGTCGTCCACGATGCCGCCGATGTTCGGCAGCAGGCTGCTTAGTTCAACGCCTGATTTGCCGTAGCGTTTGAACTCGAAGGGCGAGCCGACGCAGCGCAGCACCGCCTGACCCGCCGTCATGCCGGTGATGCGCTGGCCCATGCGCACACTGGGCGGCAGTTCCACGCCGGTCATCTCCTTCAACTTCGGCTTGGAATCGAACAGATCAAGGTGCGACGGCGCGCCGGATTGAAACAGGTAGATGACCCGTTTGGCCTTGGCGGGGCGGTGCAGTGTCTTGAGCGCGCCTTTGGACTTCAATCCGCCCTCAACTTCGGCGCCGAACAATCGCGGGTTCAACAACGATGAAAGCGCGAGCGCGCCGAGGCCGGTGGTGCTGCGGGCGAGAAACGCCCGACGGGAGAGAGATTTCTGGATTTCGTTTTGAAAAGTCATGGCGGCTACTTGGTGATGGTTTCGTTGAGGTTCAACAGCACATTGGCAACCGTGGTCATGGCGGCCAATTCAGCAGCATCAGCCTTTTCGGGCAGCGGGGATTCGCCAACCTTCAACAACGCTTCGGCGGCCTTAGTATCCGATTTGAAATTTGCGAGTTGTTGCTCATAGGTTTTCTGCAACACGGCGACCTCGTCTGATTTCGGCACGCGACCGAGGGTGTGTCGGAAGGCCCGCACGAGACGTTTGTCGGCGTTTTCCGGTTCTTCGCGCAACACGCGTTCGGCCAGTCCGCGCGCGGCCTCGACGTACACCGGATCGTTCATCAGCACCAAAGATTGCAACGGTGTTTGCGTGCGTTGCCGGAGGAAGGTGCAGACCTCGCGGTTCGGCGCGTCGAATGTGGCAAACGACGGGTAGTGCGCCGAGCGCCGCCAGAAGACATACATGCCGCGGCGATAAAGGTCGTCGCCTTTGTCCTGCACGTAATTCACATCGACACCGTCCCAGGTGCCGGGGGGTTGATACGGCTTCACGCTGGGGCCGCCGATTTTGTCATTCAGCAGGCCGGCTACCGCAAGCGCGTTGTCACGAACGAACTCGGCATCCAGCCGCACACGCGGGCCGCGAGTGAAAAGACGATCGTAAGGGTCGCGTTCAAGTTTTTCCGGCGTGACGGCGGCGGATTGTCGGTAGGTGGCGCTCGTCACCATCAAACGGACAAATCCTTTTACGTCCCAGGGACTTGAACTCTTACGCTCGAAGCGCGAACTTGCTCCTTTGCGATGTTGAATGTCGCCGCCGTCGCGGAACTGCACCGCCAGCCAGTCCAGCAATTCCGGATGGCTCGGCCATTCGCCCTGGGAGCCGAAGTCGTTGATCGTTTTCACCAGTCCCGTGCCAAAGAACACCGACCAGTAACGGTTCACCGTGACCCGCGCCATGAGTGGATTCTCTTTGGCGATGAGCCAGCGGGCCAACGTCAGCCGGTTGGCGTCACCTTCGGGAAGCTGTGGCAGTACGGCCGGCGTGCCGGGTGTGACCTTCTCGCCCGGGTTGCGAAAATCGCCGCGCACGAGCACGAACGAGTCGCGGGGCGGGTTCATTTCCTCCATGATCAAAGTCGTGGGAATTTTCTTGTAAGACTCTTCCTTGTGCTTGCGCGCCTCCGCGAGCGCGGTTTCGGAGCGCAGGTAATCGACGGCGTAGTTCTCTTTGTAAAATCGCTGGAGATCGCCGCGCTCCTCATCAGTCCGATGACCCCGCGACTTGGCGATGATCGGCAGGTAACTTTTGAAGGTCAGCCACCGCGCGTCCTCGGCGGAGAGTGTCCGCTGATAGAAGCGCACATCGTCCACTTGACCTTTAAGCTGCGATTCACCGTTCCGCGCGCCGATGCGCAGCGGTTCACTGTTCGTGATGGTGCCGGTGAGGTTGTCTTTCTCGATCTCTACGTCACGGACGCGACCGTTCACGTAAAGCTTCACTCCGGAGGCATTACCTGAACCGTCGTGAGTCGCCAAAACCTGCATCCACTGGTTCTTGGAGAACTTTTCTTTCGTCCGCACCTTCAAACCGTTGTCCGGCCAGGTGTGGATCAGATGCACCTGGAAGCGTTCATCGGCGAAGAACAGATCGAAACCGCGAAAACCCGGACTCTTTTCCATCTTGCTTAACACTGCGCCGTCACCATCGACCTTCACCCAGGCGCCGTAACTGAAGGCATTGGTGTGCTCGAAAGAAACGAGAGGACCGAAGTCGGCGTATGCCTTGCCGTCGAGCTTCAACGCCTTGCCGGGGCGACCCTCGGCAAACTCCGGCTTTTCGGCATCGACGATCCTGCCCTCCGCCGCTCCTCGCGAGGATGCGACCGTCAGGGAATCATCGAAGGCGAGCGTGGCAACCAGTCCTTCCTCATTCGGTTTGGGCGGCGGCTTGGCGTCCGTCACGCGTTCCCATTTCTCCTGTGTTTCGCCGAGTTCGTTGGAACGGTCTTGCAACGTCTTCTCGGCGTCCTTGAGCGCAAATTCCGTCTCGACAAATTTCAACGCCTGCTCAGTCGTCGGCACGGGCAGACGCGGCGGCGGGTTGTCCGTACGGATGCGGTCCAACCCTTTCTCCGGCACGTTGTGGAAAAAAGCGTAGAGCCGGTAGAATTCCTTCGTCGTCAGCGGGTCGTATTTGTGGTCGTGACATTCGGTGCAGCCCACCGTCAAACCCAGCCACGCGGCGCCGAAGGTGTTCACGCGATCGACAACATACTTGTTGAGATACTCGTCCGGGTCGGCGCCGCCCTCGTCATTGGTCATGTTGTTGCGGACAAAACCGGTCGCGACGCGCTGTGATTGAGTGGGTTTCGGCAACAAATCACCGGCGAGTTGTTCCACCGTGAACTCGTCGTACGGTTGGTTGTCGTTGAAAGCTTTGATGACCCAATCGCGCCAGAGCCACATGAACCGGACGCCGTCGAAGTGGTAACCGCTGGTATCGGCGTAACGGGCGAGGTCCATCCAGTTTTGCGCCATCCGCTCGCCATAGTGCGGCGACGCCAGCAGGCGATCCACCAGCTTTTCGTAAGCATCCTGCGACTTGTCAGCCAGGAAGGCGTCCACCTCTTCGATGGTTGGCGGCAATCCGGTCAGGTCGAACGTGGCGCGGCGGACGAGCGTGGGCTTGTCGGCTTCCGGGTTCGGCCTGAGCTTTTCCTTTTCGAGACGGGCGAGGGTGAAGTAATCGATCGGGTTGCGCGGCCACTTTGGGTCCTTGACCGACAGGAGTTCGGAGCGCTCGGGCGGAATGAACGACCAATGCTTTTTCCACTGCGCGCCCTCCTGCACCCAGCGTTTCAACAAGGCAATCTGTTCCGGCTTGAGCGGTCGGTTGTGTTTGGGCGGCGGCATGACCTCCTCCGGGTCCGTTGAAGTGATGTGCGCCACCATTGCGCTCCTGGCCAGGTCGCCGGCTACCAACGCGCGATTGCCCGATTTGAGTTCCTTGAACGCGTTCTCCTGCACGTCGAGTCGCAAACCGGCTTTGCGCTTTTGCTCGTCCGGGCCGTGGCAGGCGTAGCAATGTTCGGAAAGAATGGGCCGGATGTCGCGGTTAAAGTCCACCTTCGCCGGGCCGGCTGGCGATCTGGCCGATGAAACCGCCGCAGAAGTGCAGACCAATAACCCGGTCAGGAGCCAACCATAACCCGCTCGGGAATTACGCAGCCAAAGGTTCATACGTCACACGGCAACATGGTCAATAATTGTAACCCAAAAAAGCATTTCCGACAATCTTAAAAACAGGGCGCGTCACCTCGGTCAGCCTCAATCCGACGCGTCCGCACGTGTAAAAGTCGAGGCCGTATAAATCGGAACGAGCGGCAGATTCCTGTTCCCTTGTCTGGTTAGCAGTTCATCAAATTCCTCCAAGGATTGATTCGCAACCATCTGGTAGTTGGCAATCGTCGGCTGCGGGTCGCGGGTGAGATTCGGCGCCGACGCGAGCTGTACGCTGGATGGCGCGGGCAGGAGAACATTGGGACGCCGCAGGAAGGTGGACAGAACCGCGATCATCACGACCGTTGCACCGACCATGGGCAGGGCCACGCGCCAGTCCAGCATGGTTCTCCGAAGCTGCACGGCTACGGTTGCCCAGGCGGATCCGGATTTCTCTGCACTCAGCCTGCCGACTACTCTCTGGTGGAAGGATTCGGACGCTCGAATGTCCGGCTTTACCTCCGCCGCGGTCAGCCTTTGGGTCACATTTGAAATCTCCACCAGATAGCGGCGACATCCTTCGCAGGTTTCAAGATGCGCGCGTAGTTCCTGTGCCTGCCGGACATCCAACGCGTCCAATGCCAGCCAGGCGATGGGTTTCCGATTTTTTGAACAAGGCTTCATAAAGTTCCTTCTTTCGTTTTGAGATTTTCAAGTTCAATGCCGAGGGCATTCATCCCTCGCAGCTTGTCCAAGGCATGGAACAGCCGCGATTTCACAGTTCCCACCGAACAACCCAGGGCCGCGGCAATTCCCGCCAGTGAATCGTCCACGTAAAAGCGCAGATAAATGACCTGCTGATGTTTTGCTGGCAGAATCTGTATGCATTCTCGCACCAGTGCGGACTGTTCACGAAGTTGGGCTGCTTGATCCGGCAAAGAATCGTGATCGGTCAATGTGTCGATGCGGTTTTGGAATTCGTCCTGATCGTGCATGGCGAGCGTGGAAATAGGAATGGGGCGCTTCTGCCGGACCGTATTGCGGTAGCGATTGAGCAGAATCGCGCAAAGCCAGGTGAAAAACTGGCATCGCCCGTTGTAGCGACCAAGACACTTCCACGCTTCAACCAGGGTGTCCTGCGTTAGGTCTTCGGCCAGGGTTGCGTTGCCGCAGAGCGCGATGGCTTGCCGCAACAGACGTGTTTCGTAAACCCGGCAGACATCGCCCGCTTGAGCCAGCTCCAGCAAACTCCGCGCGTCTGGGGATTCGATTTCCACGAACGTTGAATTCAGGCTGAACACATTTCAAATATATCCGAAGGAACCAAGCAGTCCAACCCGGAACGCCCCGCCAAGTCGCTTTCCTATTTGCGAGGGAGACCATAACGCTGTTGCATCGTCTCGGCCATGGGAACTCTTGAGAGAGCCTTGCCCGCATTCTTCCCGGTCACAGAAAATGGGGGGGCCCTCCTTCTCGACAAAGATGACCACTTCCGGGTATCCGAGTCCATCATAGGCGGATTTGAGTTGGAATCCGCGGTCCACTCCCTCGAAAACAAACCGCTGAAAGGCGAAGGGGCCTCGTCCGCATGGATCGGTCACGCTCTTCAATCCCGGTTCGCCGTGCAATTTGTATTCCACAGCCGCTCGCACCATCGCCAGTGCCACCAGAGTCGCGAATTCTTTTTGTCGGGATTTCTCCCACGCAGGGAAGGTTTGGGAGACAAAGGGGCTGGAGGGTTTCTGCATCTCCGCGCTGAACCGTTTCATCTGATCTTCGTACTCTCCATGTGGCAGAGCCATGAGCAAGGCGAGTCGCTGGTAAGCTCGCTCCCGTTCGCTCATCAGTTTGATCACACCTTTGCTTGTCCCTCCGACTGCCTGAGTCACTTGTTCCCAAAGATTGGGTTGAGCCTGATTGGTTTGACGTTCGTCTGCGCCCTCAAAACCCGCGAACAGTTCATGAATGCCCGCCATCACTTTGGCGTCGTTTCCCGGGTTGTCCTTCTGTAATTCCAGGATTTTGCGCAACATCCAATCATGGAAAACGGATTTTTCCGACGGGATGCAGGCGGCCATCGTGCCCCGGGCCGGAGCCGCCTCGAATCCATCGACTAACTGCCTCAAAGTTTCCGGGGAGAACCGGTGGAAGTTCTCCGCCACGGTGAACAAGACGATGTTTTCAATGGCAAACTGTACCAGCACCGAAATCGCCGTGCCATCACGCGAAGTATTGCTTGCCAGCGCGAACGCCGCGAGCAAATCATCGCACGCTTCTGCCGGGCGTCCTTGCTGCAAATCCCACATGGCGCGCAATCGGGCCGCTTGCGCAACCGACTTGTTGCGGGCGAGCTGGGGAAGCAATGTGGCTGGACCGGCGCTCCGATCAATGCCCCAATCACAGGGCACGGTTGCGTGTGCCGCCTGGCGCACCAATCTGAACTGATTAGCATATTGAGCAACGAGTTCACCGAACCGTTCCGGGAGCTTTTGGCCGCGCCAGTCATTCGTATTGTACAAGAAGTCGCGGTCGGCCTTGGACAAATCCGGGGCCACAATAACCGCCTGATAGTATAGCAGCGCCGGGTTGATGTCCGTGCGGAACTGCTGGCCCCTCGCGCTAACCATGGCCCCGGTCAAAATGAGCAGTGGTAGAACGACTGATTTCATGGTTTTAATAGTATTTTTTGATTTCGCGATCGAGTCTGCCCGTTAATAACGTCACCGCGACAAAAGGTTCACTTTTTTGGTGGCTTTTCTCCCGTTCAGCGGTGGAGTCCGCGTGTTGAAGGAGGTCTTAGCCTGAATATTTCATAGGT
>PLJQ01000270.1 GCA_003140275.1 Limisphaerales bacterium | reverse complement strand
AAACGATTGTGCATCGGTCAATGTAGCTTTGGTCACAAGCTGAGTGAACAAGGTCAACATCGCGGTGAGTAAGGCTATCCCCCAATGCAACTCATCGTCCGCTCCGGCTGTACAAACTCCGGCTCGCCGATGTGATGACGGTCTTCCTTTTGCCAGACGACGGATTGCAGCCAGTCGCCAATGGCCGAGTCCGAAGCATCGCTGCGCAAAAGCGAGCGCAAATCATGTTCCACGATACTGAACAAACAGGTGCGAATTTTGCCGTCGGCGGTCAAACGGAGGCGATTGCAATGGCCGCAGAATGGTTCGCTCACCGGTGCGATGATGCCGATCTCACCGCGTCCGTCGGAAAATTTCCATCGCCTGGCGGTCTCCGATGGGTTGTCCGAAGTCGCTGGCAGCAAAGGATGGCACGCCTGAAGTCGCTGTAAAATTTCCCGGCCCGGCACGACCAGTCCCTTCTGCCAGGCGTGGGCGGAATCGAGCGGCATGAATTCAATGAAACGAAAACTCAAGCTGCGTTCGCGCGCAAATCCGGCCAGCGCTTCGATCTCGTGATCGTTGATGCCGCGAATAATCACGGCGTTCACTTTCACGGGATGGAAACCAAGTTCCCGCGCCAGACTGATGCCCGCCAATACTTCGTCCAAACCGTCACGCCCGGTGATTTTTTTGAAATTCTCGCGGTCAAGCGAATCGAGGCTGAAGCTGATGCGTTGAAGGCCGGCTTCCCGCAGGTCGCGGGCCTTTTGCGGAAAGAGAAATCCATTGCTCGTCATCGCGAGATCGGTGATGCCGGGAATCCTGGCAAGGCGTGCGACGAGTTGTTCCACGTCGTGACGCAGCAACGGTTCGCCGCCGGTGAGCCGGATTTTTTGAACCCCGAGACCCACGGCGAGCCGCACGGCGCGCTCGATTTCTTCAAAGGTGAGAATCTTTGACTTGGGCTGCCACTGGCGCGAAATTGGCGCGGGATTGGGCAGGTTGGCCCAGCGACCACGATAAAAATTCTGCGCCGCCTCGGTTTCCGGCAGGCAATACAGGCAGCGGAAATTGCAGCGATCCGTAATGCTCACCCGCAGGTCGCGCAGGATGCGACCATGCGAATCGATGAGCAAATTCGCGCGGATCATTTGGGCGGAGCGGGTGCGTTGGTCCTGGGCGGAATGACTTTGACCGTGCCGTCGGCATTGACTTCAACGTTGAGGTCGAAAGTATTGGTCCGGGGCGCAGGCGGGTTCGCGAATTGCATAAGTTTTTGCGCGCCTTTTACATCCTGACTGCCGTAAAGTCCCTGACGAATCCATTCCAGCCGGCGGGCGACGGAGAGTTCCTCTTTCAGCTTGCTCACTTGCGCGCGCAAAACGGCCAGATCGTTAAACTGGCGTTCAAGTTCGGCCTTTTCAACCATCAATCGTTTCAACTCCTTTTCGAGAAACGCCTTGTCGCCTTCCGAGGCGGCGAGCTTTTTCTGGGTGTCCGCGATCTGGCCTTCGAGGCTGCCGATGGAAGTTTTCAGATCGACGGCCTGCTTGTCGAGCGCCTCCTTTTGGGTTTCCAATTCGGCGATTTTTGCGTCGCGCTTGGCCATTTCTTCGCGGGCGGCTTTGAGTTCCGCTTCGGTTTTACTGAGGTTGGCGGAAACTTGATTCAAGTTGTTGGATAAGCTGGCGCCTTCGGTTTTGGTTTTTGTCAGTTCGCCTTCCAGCGTCAGGTTGACCTGTTTCTGTTCGTCCAGCTTGCCGCTGGTTTCCACCCACTGATTGGAGAGCGTAAGAATACTGGCCTGGTCAATCCTCTTTTGTTCGGCAGCCTCCTTGTTATTGTAGATCAAAAATGCCACCAGCGCCACACAGATCAGCGCTAATATGATATATCCAGTGTTTGTTTTCATAGGACGCTGAGAATGGAGTTTTCAAACCGGATTGGCAAGCCCCTATCATCGGTCTTGATTAAACGACCCGCTCGCCTAAGTTGCAGTCATGAAGTTGCCATACGAGGTTCCCGTAATGACCTTGCCCAACGCCACGCTTTTCCCGCAGGCTCTGATTCCGCTTTACATCTTTGAGCCGCGTTACCGGCAGATGTTAGCCGATTCGCTCCATTCCCACCGCATGTTTACCGTGGCAATGCAAAAACCCGGGCGCGCGCGTGAGACGCCGTTTACGGTGGCGGGGCTGGGATTGATCCGCGTTTCGGTAGGGCACAAGGACGGCACCTCGCACCTGATTTTGCAGGGCATTACACGGGTGGAATTGGCGGAAACAGTTCGTTACAAGCCCTACCGCATTCAGCGCATCCGGCCGTTGCAGTCCTCTTCCACTGACAACGTGACGGTGGATGCCTTGATGGCCAAAGTCCGCGAACTCTTGGACGAGCGCATGCGGCTCGGGCTGCCGTTTCCATTCCCGGTGATTTCGCAGTCGGAAACCACAAAAAAGTTTTCCGATAAGCCGGCGCCTCACAACTTTTCCTACAAAGATGTGCTCGGCTATCTGGACAAACTGACCGACCCAGAACAGGCGGCGGACTTGATTTCATGCGCCGTCCTGGCCGGCCCGGTGGAACGACAAACCATTCTGGAAACCGTCGATTTGCAACAGCGCTTGAAACATTTGGTTCGCTTTTTGTTGGCGGAAATTCATCGAAACCGTAACGATAACATCGCATGACCGATTCACATACACAGAGGGATGCGCTGGCCCACGCCAGCCGCGAAGAAATGATGTCGGCCCGGTTTGCCAACATGATCGTTCAACAGACCAACCTGGCGATGATGATGCTCGGCAAAGTGCCGCATCCGGAAACCGGGCAACTTATCCGGGAGCTGGACGGCGCAAAAATGTTCATCGATCAATTGGAAATGCTTGAAGCCAAAACCAAGGGCAACCTCGAAAAACAGGAGGAAGCCTTGCTCAAGCAGAGCCTGATGATGTTGCGCCTGGCATTTGTGGAAGCCGTCGATGCGCCCGCCAATCAAACGGCTTCCGCAACGGACAAGCAGGCGACCACCCCGACTGCTGAACCCCCTTCCACCACGGCACCGACTCCGCCGCCTTCCGCTTCCCCGGTCGCCAGCGAAGAAGAATCGCGGAAAAAATTCACCAAGAAGTATTGAGTCCAGGTCATCCCCGTTGGCGCAGCTTACTTGATTGCAGGTTTGTCCGCCGACTTCTCCACAGCGGCCGGTGTGTCCCTGACTTTCAACTTTTCATCCAGAACCTCCACGTTCGCTTCCTTTTTTAGTTTTTCAAAGTATTCGGGCATCTGCTTTTGAACTTCCTGTTGGGTGAGGCCCTCTTTAACTTCTTTGGCGACCTCGGCCAAGGGCACTTTGCGCGCCGGTATTTTTTCGCTCAGTTTGATAATGTGATAGCCGAACTGCGTAGTTACAACCCCGCTGATTTCGTTCGTCTTCAAAGCAAACGCGGTGGTTTCAAATTCCGGCACCATTTGACCGCGCGGGAAGATGTATTCGCCGCCTTTGTCCTTCGAGCCGGGGTCTTCGGAGAATTCCTTGGCCAGCTTGGCGAAATCTTCCCCCGCTTTGGCGCGCTTCAAAATGTCTTCTGTTTGTTTTTTCTTCTCCTTCTTTTTTTCCTCGGACAGCTCCGTGCCGGTGTTGGGATCGCGTGTGCCGATGAGAATGTGACTGGCGCGCACCTTTTCCGGCTCCTCAAACTGGGCCGGATTCTCATCATGATATTTTTTGACCTGTTCATCGGTCACCGTGATCTTGGATTTCAACTCACGGGCCAGCACCGCTTCGCCCGTCGCCTCCTCAATAAGCCGGCCATGCAGTTGTTCGACCGTCATCCCCATGGATTTTAATTGGCGGGCCAGCATTTCTTCTGAAGGAGCACGGCTCTTGAAGGTGACGAACCGTTTCTCGCCCGCTTCGAGGCCCTTGGCTTTGTCGGCATCCGTGGCTTTCGTCAACAACAACTGGATTTGAATCAAGCGCTCGAGCAATTGTTTCTCAAACAGGGCCGCCTGCTCGCCCGTAACGTTCTGGCCGCGCGCCGCCATGGTCGCTTTCAAGCCGGTCGCGACTTCGTCCAACTGGCTGCGCTTGATTTCGAGGCCCTTGCCTTTGACAATGACCGGATCAGGGAAAAGCGGCGCAGGTTTGGCGGCGGGGGCCGCAGCGTCGGTTTTGGCCAGCGGCTCTTTCGCCTCCGGTTTCTCAACGGCGTTCACCTTGGTTAAAGCAAGCGCCGTAGTTCCGAGCAGGAGAGCGATCATTTTTTGCGTTATACTCATATTTCACCTTGTGGATTTGCCACTATAATAGAACTAAAGTCTTACCACCCGTACGTTACTAATGTCCGGGTCTTTTTGAATTTCTTCCAACGCGGCCGGCGGCGGCACACTGTCCAGATTCAACACCGTCAGGGCATGACCACCGGCGATATCGCGCCCCAGGCTCATGCTCGCAATGTTCACTTTATGCTTGCCCATCAGCGTGCCCAGGTAACCGACGATGCCGGGCCGGTCTTTGTTGGTCATCAGAAACAACACACCTTCCGGCACAATTTCCACCGGCTGACTGTTCAGGCGGACAATGCGCGGCTGGTTCTTCGTTCCATAGAAGGTCCCGCCCGCGGAAATTTTCTGGTCGCCGGCATAAACCGCCACGTGCAGCCACTCGTTATAGTCGGTTTCCTCGTTGGATTTGATTTCTTCGACGCGCAAGCCCAGCGAGTTGGCCAGCGTGCGAACGTTGACCTGGTTGACATCCTTGCCACCCGCCGATTCCAGGAAACCCTTCAACACGAAGCGGGTGATGGGATCTTCCGGCACTTCCGTGGCTTTGCCTCCGTAAGTAACCACCAGTCGCTCGTTCCTTTTGGGCGACAGTTGCGCGACCAGCCGACCCAGTTTCTCCGCGAGATTCAAATATGGCTTCACCAGCGCGTAGGTCTTGGCGTCGAGGTTGGGGAGGTTGACCGCATTGCGCACTGCGCCGCTCAACAGATAATCAATGATGGCTTCCGCGGCTTCGATGCCAACATTCTCCTGCGCCTCCTCCGTGCTCGCGCCCAGGTGCGGCGTCATGATGACCTGCGGCAAATCGCGCAACGGGAAATTGGCCGGTGGCGGCTCCGCTTCATAAACGTCCAATGCCGCGCCCGCCACCTGACCGCTCTGAATCGCGGCGAAAAGGTCGGACTCATTGATGATGCCGCCCCGCGCGCAGTTGAGGACGCGGACGCCGTGTTTCATTTTCGCAAAGGCGGCGGCGTTGAGCATCCCTTTGGTCTCATCGCTCAACGGCATATGCACCGTGATGAAATCCGCCCGCGCATAAATTTGCCCCAACTCCGTCAACTCCACCTGCATGGCGTTGGCGCGGGACAAGGTCAGGTACGGGTCGTAAGCCAGCACGCGTATGCCGAAGACGATGGCCCGCCGCGCCACTTCGCTGCCGATGCGTCCCATGCCGAGAATGCCGAGTGTTTTATTGTACAGCTCGACGCCTTGAAACGCTTTGCGATTCCATTCACCGGCTTTCATCGACGCGTGGGCTTGTGGAATCTTGCGCGCCAACGCCATCAACATCGAGAAGGTCAATTCCGCCGTGGAGATGGTGTTGCCGCTGGGAGTGTTCATCACCACGATGCCGCGTTGCGTCGCCGCTTCGACATCGACGTTATCGACGCCCACGCCGGCGCGAGCGACAACGCGCAGCCGCGTCGCCGCCTCGATGACTTTGCACGTCACCTTGGTTTCCGAGCGCACCACCAGCGCCACCGCATCCGCGACCAACGGGAGCAGTTCCGCTTCGGACAGCCTCTTCTGCAACACGGTGACTTTGAACTCCGGCCGTTGTTGCAACAGCGCGATGCCCTTGGGCGACACGGGATCGCATATCAGAACGTTCATAAAATGGAGTGCGGACTGTAGGGGAAGAGAACGGTCAGGTCAAACACTCAATCTGATGAACCGGTTGCCACTGAATCAGGGGCGCAAGCGCAAGCACACTGGCCCGCCCGGCTCGCCAAGAAAACCCATTCACAAGAATGATTGAAATAGCGCGGCGTCTCGGTCATGGTTTTGGCCCGTGGAACAAGTGGAACATCTGGACGAGTTGCTGGTTTGTCGGTTGGACTTTGGGCGGAAAGTGGTCGAGCCATGCACCATTGTGATTTTTGGCGCCAGCGGTGATTTGACGGCCCGCAAATTGATCCCCGCCTTTTATCATCTGTTTGGCGAGAAACAATTGCCGTCGCCCTTTCGCATCGTTGGTTTCGCGCGCCGCGGGAAGACCGATGCGCAGTGGCGCGAGGAGTTGAAAGTGGCGCTGGACAAATTTTCCCGCACCCAGCCGGTGAACGAGGAACAGTGGACGGCATTCGCAGCCAATCTCTCCTATTGCCAGGGTGAATTCTCGGATCTGGCGTCCTACCAAACATTGGAAAAGCAATTGAGCGGATTCGGCAACGAACAATTGCGGCGCAACCTGGTGTTTTATCTTTCCACCTCGCCCAGTCAGTTTGCGGAGGTGGCGGAGCATTTGCATAACGCTGGACTGTTGCAGAAAAAAGAGACCGGCGGTTTTTGGCAACGGGTAGTGGTGGAAAAACCGTTCGGCCACGACCTGGCGTCGGCGCAACAGTTGAACGCGGAACTGACGCGGTTCGCCCATGAAACCCAGATTTTCCGCATCGACCATTATCTGGGCAAGGAGACGGTGCAAAATATTTTAATGTTCCGTTTTTCCAATTCAATTTTCGAGCAACTCTGGAACCGCCAATCCGTCGATCACGTGCAAATTACTTTAAGTGAAAAACTCGGCGTTGGCTCGCGGGGCGGGTATTACGAGGAAGCCGGGGCGCTTCGGGACATGGTGCAGAATCACATGTTACAGGTGCTCGCGCTGGTGGCGATGGAGCCGCCGGTATCGCTGGAGGCTGAGTCGATTCGCGATGAAAAGGTCAAGCTGCTGAAATCGATCCGGCTGCCAGACCCCAGCCAGGTGGCGGGCGATGTGGTGCGCGGTCAATACACCGCCGGTGAAATCGATGGCCAACCGCGTCCCGCTTATCGACAGGAACCGAAGGTAAAGCCCGACTCGAGCGTGGAAACTTACGTGGCGATGAAACTGTTCATCGATAACTGGCGTTGGTCGGGCGTGCCGTTTTATTTGCGTTTCGGAAAAAATCTGCCCCTAAGCGCCAGCGAAGTGCGGGTGCAATTTCGCCCCACACCGCAGGTATTGTTCGCGGCGCAGTGCGGTCCGAAACTGGACGCCAACTCCATTACACTGCGGTTGCAGCCAAACGAAGGAATTACGCTGCGCTTCAATGGTAAAATCCCCGGCAACAATCTGCAATTGCGCCCGGTGCGGATGCATTTCAGCTACGACGCCGAGTTCGGNNCCGGAAGCTTATGAACGACTGTTGTTGGAAGTTCTGTCTGGCGACGGCACGCTGTTCATCCGGCGCGACGAAGTGGAAACGGCCTGGAGCATTGTGGATCCGATTCGCGAGGGTTGGGATGGAAAACCACTTACAGGGCAGGACTTTTATCCTGCCGGCAGTTGGGGGCCGGCGGCAGCCGACGATTTATTGGCAACGCGTGGACACGCCTGGCGCAATCCGCAACCGATTACGTGAAAAGAAAGCGGTGGCCGAAATTCTCCGTTCTGGGATGGAGATCGGCGGTCAGCGGAAAACAAACTGTTCCTCATGGCAAACTTTGAGCTCATTTCCTTTCCGAACGACCTGGCTTTGGCCCAGGCGGTGGCGAACGATTGGCTTTCGGCACTCGAAGCGGCGAATCGCACTGGTGCATCGCAATTTGTCGCGCTGTCCGGCGGGCGGATTGCACGTCGGTTCTTTATTTCGGTGGCCGAGATGGCCAAGGCAAGAACAGCTTCGCTCGCTCGCGTCCACTTTTTCTGGGCGGATGAGCGGTGTGTTCCACCAACGGATCCTGAAAGTAATTTCGCCCTCGCCAACGAGCATTTGTTTGAACCGTTGAATATTACACCTGAGCATATTCACCGAATTCCTGGTGAACTAAGCCCGCCCCGGGCCGTGGTGTTGGCTATCGCCGAGCTGAGTCAGTTTGTTCCTTGCAACCTAGCGGGACAACCGGTACTGGACATTGTTTTTTTGGGCCAAGGGGAAGATGGTCATGTGGCATCGCTTTTCCCAGGCGAACCCGAAGCAGTCAAAACCGACAGGTCCATTTACCGGGCCGTGACTGCGTCCAAACCTCCACCCCGACGAATTACCACTGGATACGGCACCATTGCTGCTGCGCGACAAGTCTGGGTGCTGGCTTCGGGGGCGGGAAAAGAGGCGGCCTTACGCGATTCGCTTGCTGCAGAGGGTCAAACGCCGCTGGCAAGAGTGATAAAACTGCGTATGCATACGAAGATTTTTACCGATGTTTTCTGTGCCAAGGCCAATTTGCCCCTTCAATCTCGATGAACTTAACGGACTGAATAATACTTTTCTTTATTTTGAACAGTTTTGCCTGTTTCTTCATCTATTACCTCGGAGTTGGACCGCTGTTCGTTTAGGGTTGGCAGAGGGGTTATGCTGGTAATGAAGTTCGTGCAGCGGAAAGTAGTTGGCTTCATTACTCTTCTGAGCGCCTAGGTGAAGGCGTTTTAACCTCGTCACCGATGAGCCAGAGCAATCTGGCTCATTTTTTTTACCCTGAATTCAGCGTTGCTTGCGCGGGACCGAAAAACTAAACTTGCCGTCCATGAAACATCAGCTCGATTTCGAAAAGCCGATCGTGGAACTGGAAAACAAGCTGGAGGAACTAAAAAAACACCAAGAAACCCATTCCTTGAGCGTCAATTTCGAGCAGGAAATCCAGCAGATCGAAAAGAAAATCGCCACCACCCGGAAACAGATTTTTTC
Organism: Limisphaerales bacterium; assembly: GCA_003140275.1. Taxonomy (GTDB): domain Bacteria; phylum Verrucomicrobiota; class Verrucomicrobiia; order Limisphaerales; family PALSA-1396; genus PALSA-1396. The sequence goes on along the minus strand of PLJQ01000270.1, from coordinate 5,166 downwards.
CAACCTCACCGCCTGGCAGCGGGTGCAACTGGCCCGGCATCCCAAACGTCCGTTCACGCTGGACTACCTCAAGTCCACCTTCCTTGACTTCAGCGAACTGCACGGAGACCGGTTGTTTGCCGAGGATCGTGCGGTAGTGGGCGGGTTTGCGAATCTGGGCGACCACAAAGTAATGGTGATCGGCACTCAAAAGGGCCGTGATACCAAGGAAAACATCCTGCGCAACTTCGGCTCCGCCCACCCGGAAGGCTATCGCAAGGCGCTTCGTCTGATGCGCATGGCCGACAAATTTGGTCTGCCAATCATCACCCTGATTGACACGGCGGGCGCATATCCCGGTATTGGCGCAGAGGAACGCCATATTGCCGAGGCGATTGCCGTCAACTTGCGCGAAATGATGTTGCTCGAAGTGCCGATCATCGCCGTGGTGATTGGCGAAGGCGGATCGGGCGGCGCGTTGGGCATTGGCGTGGCCGATCGCGTACTCGTCATGGAAAACGCCTACTACTCGGTCATCAGTCCGGAAGGGTGCGCGGCGATTCTTTGGAAAGACCGCACGGCCGCGCCCAAAGCAGCCGAGGCTTTGAAAATCACCGCCAAAGACCTTCAGGAATTAGGGCTGGTGGACGAGGTTTTGCCCGAACCGCGCAGCGGCGCGCACAACGACCCGGCGACAACCGCTGACACATTGAAAAAGCATCTGCTTAAACATCTCAAACAGTTGCGAAAGCTCACGGCAGATGAGCGCTTGAAACAGCGCTACGCCAAGTTCCGGACGCACGGACATTTTGTGGAAAAACAACCGGCAGTCGTTGAAAAGGTTGATGGGTGAGCAGTTTGGCGAAGTGACCAAACGATTCTGGAGTTAGGCCATGCGAACATTCACTGTATTTGCGGCCGTTTGCCCTGTTGGCCTTGCTGCCCTATCGCAGCGCCTGTCAAAAGCAGGAGAACATGTAATGAGGTCAATTTTTGTTCGGTCGTATTACGTTGCTGTCTGGAGGTTTTCACCTTCACCTCGCCATCGGCTCAAATGCTCTACCCGCTGACCTTCCATCCGATCTTCAAAGAGCGCGTCTGGGGCGGGCGCAATCTGGAACGCCTTTACCAAAAGGTGTTACCGCCCGGCGTGCCCATCGGCGAATCGTGGGAAATCACTGACCGGCCTGAAGGCGTCAGTGTGATTGCCAACGGCCCACTTCGCGATAAAGATCTGCGCTGGTTGATGGAGAACCACACGGAGGAATTACTCGGCTCGGCCAGGTCGCCGGCCGGACGTTTCCCTCTGCTGATCAAAATTCTCGACGCACAGGAAAAACTTTCTTTGCAAGTGCATCCCCCGGCGTCGGTCACAGCGCAACTCGGTGGCGAGCCGAAAACTGAGATGTGGTATATCGCCTACACCGCACCTGACGCGGAACTCTACGTCGGATTGAAACGTGGCGTGACGCAACTGGAATTTGAGCGAAAAATTCAGGACGGCACCGTGGCGGATTGTTTTCATCACCTTGCGGTGCGACCGGGCGACGCGATGTTTTTGCCCAGCGGCCGCGTTCATGCCATCGGCGCGGGCAATGTTATTTTTGAAATTCAACAGAACTCGGACACAACTTATCGCGTATTCGACTGGAATCGGCCGGGTTTGGACGGCAAACCGCGCGAATTTCATGTTCCACAATCGCTCACCAGCATCGACTTCAACGACTTCGAACCGTCATTGATCCAAGATCAATGGACATCGGCAGGCGGCGGCAGGCGGCGTTCGCTGGTTGACGACCCGCTGTTCAAAGTCGATGTACTGGAAGTGCGGTCGGGTGACTCCGTGCTCTCGCGGCAGTCAACCCTGAGGATCATTGGGCTGTTGAAAGGCCGGCTGACGGTTGCCAATGGCAAACATTCCGTCGAATTGCTGCCCGGCCAATTTTGTTTGCTGCCAGCCAGTTTGAAAGCGGTGGAGTTAAGTGCGGCAACGGCAAGTGCCTTTTTGCAGATTCAGGCCGGTGAAGGTGGAACCATCCGCCAGCCGCGTTGAAAAAGTTTGTCCCTTGAATTTGACGGAAATTTGTCGCATGTTTCTCTCGCGATGGATTTACCCGTATGCGACCTGCTGGCCCGGCGATGCCGGCCTCTCCAAGTTGTTTTCTGCGTGTTCAAAATCGACCGTGTTAAAAATGCCACCAGGACTTAAATCGTTTTTGCAAAGTTGGCTGATCAACACACTGGCTGTGCTGGTGGCGGCAAACATCGTTCCCGGGATAAAATACGACAACATCACCGGCCTGCTCGTGGCCACGCTGGTGCTGGGCGTCTTGAACGCGGTTTTGCGGCCGTTGCTTTTGTTGCTTTCGCTGCCTCTTGTGTTGCTTACTCTCGGCCTGTTCACTTTGGTGATTAATGCGCTCCTGCTCTATTTTGTTGGCTGGCTGGTGGAATCTTTTCACGTCGCCAATCTCTGGTCGGCATTTTGGGGCGCGCTGGTCATCAGTCTCGTTTCGCTGGTGTTGAACTCGTTCACCGGTACGGGCAGGACGCGGATTGAATTTGGACGCGGCAAACGACCGTCCGATCGCGATGATGACGGCCCGGTGATCGACGTCTAGCCTTTGGAGTCCAGGCTTCAGCCTGCCTTGTTGAAGCGACTGAACCTGACGCCAACCGGGCTAAAGCTTGAACTCCAACCGATAGGCTGCTCGCCGCGTGGCGACACCGCGCGCTTGAAAGTTTCGCTCAAAGTCGGTCAGCACTCCGCTCAATGATTCAGGAGTTTCCACCAACCGAAAGGCGGAGTTAACCCCGAAGACCGCGACCATTTGCGAAAAATAATCCTCGTCATCCGTGCGCAGATAAACCACACCGCCCGGCGCAAGCGACTGCTGCGCCAACTCGGTGAAACGAGCGTTGATCAACCGGTTCTTGCGATGTTTCCGTTTCGGCCATGGGTCAGGAAAATAAACGTGCAACGCCGAGGCGGAATGCGGTGGCAGGAGATACTCCAGAAAATACGCCGACTCGATCCGTACGCCGCACAGGTTCGCCAGGCCGGCGCGCAGCCCTTTACGGTCGAGTTTTCGCAACCGGCCGAGTAATCGTTCCACGCCTAGAAAATTATGTTCGCGATGCAATCGTGCGTAGTTAACCAGAAACGACCCGTCGCCACTGCCTAACTCCACTTCCAGCGGCTGGTCTTTGGAATAAAGCAACGTCAGATCAAGTTGCTCCACAATGGAAGGAATCCTGTAGATCAGATTGGGCGGGGTAATGGATTTTATAATCGATTCTGGTTCCATAACAAAGTTTGGTCCACTCCGTGTGTTGAGCGGCGCAACCACATTGGCTGAAATCTGGCGATGGCGCGAACTTGAAAGCCGTAACCTTAAATTGGAGAAATGGTCGGGGCGGTGAGATTCGAACTCAAAGCGGCGTTTTCGGCCTTATTCGGTCAAAGTGGTTTCCAAGCGCGTTATTATTCGGCTTTGTGACGTTTTGGCGTGTGTGCGCGTTCGTCGTCCGACCACCCCAAAAGGAACTTTTACTGTTAGGATTTGTTAGGACTTTTCTCATCTCGAAACTTTGCCAAAACCGCTTCGATTCGACCACCCATTCCGTTCTCATTCGAGTCCATGATGACCCGCAATTTACCACGGCGTTGCGACACTTGCGCAACGCCGGCCAAATTAATCTGATACTTGATCCTCGTCAACGCCGCAAACTCCGTCTCGCTCAAACCCGCAGCAAACCGGAGTTCACCTTCCACTTTGATTGAGCCGCGTCTGTCGGCGGCCAGCTAAATTTGACTCGCCCGGATTCAACGCTCCCGGTTTGGCCAAGCACTGTCCGAACGTGGCAAGCCCGATTGCTTCTTCGAATTCTCGTTGTTCATGGCTTTTATCCGTTCAAAGCGTTTTCAGCGGGGGTCGCGAAGATGCCCAAAGTTTTTTTAATATCTCGCGCTGGCGCAACGCGTATGACGGTTCTCGGCCTGGATCTCTTCCACGCTCTGCGCGCCGCTGGCCAGCGGCGCCATGGCCAGTGGCGAGCTGATTGGCTCGCTATCCGGTTCTGCTCGTTTTACTTCGCTGCTCACACATTATGGAACAACGCTCGATTTTGGCCGCGAATCGGCCATATTGATCGCGTGGTGTCCATGGCTTCATAATTGGGTCCTCGTGTTGGGGACTTTTCGCCGCGTTTGCGCGATTCCGCGCGCTGTGTTCCTGTGTCCAGATGGTCCGTTTTTGAAATCAGTTTTATGAAGCAAATCATTTTGAGTATTCAGGTTTTGGCACTGGCTTGGGCCGTTGTCACCGAGAATTCCGTTCAAGCCGCAGATATCGCCGACAACGAAACCAATAAGACCGAGACTACGTTCATTGAGCCCATCCTCATCGAAGAAACGATGCCGAACGAGCCCGGCGAGTTAAGCCTGCGTTTAACGACTGACTATCGCCGGGGGGACGNNGCGGGGGACGGCGAGGCCGTCGGAGCGCTGCCGAACTTGCAGGTGTTTTATGGCATCGTCGAGCGGCTAGGAACGAGTCTGTCGATTCCGATGTCTTACACTAAGCCGGACGCCAGTTCGCACTATGGCTTGGGTGATATCTCGACGAGCCTGAAGTATCTGGTCGTAAGGCCCGGCCCAACGGTGCCCGCCGTGGTGCTGGGACTGGAGGCTGTGTTCCCGACTGGCAATCGAAAACTGGGGCTGGGCGCTGGTGCTTACGCGTTGGCTCCAAATCTTGCGCTGCTCAAGGATTTCGGTCCCTTTTGTGTTCAGGGGAATTTCGCGTGGGCGAAGCCGGTGAACGCCCGACGCGCAGACCTTTGGACTTATGGCTGGGCCGTGTCAGCTCCTTTGATAAGAAACAAAGTGTATCTGTTGGCTGAAATCCAAGGAGATTGGGGCAGCCCCAATCACACCACTCTCGCGCCGGGAATCAAATACTATTTCACCGACAAATTTACCGTTGGGCTGGCTGTTCCCGTTGGATTGAACAAGAATACGGAAGGATGGGGGATTGTGACTCAATTCCAGATAGAGTTTTGAAGTATGTGGTTCCGGTTTATGCTTTCGCAAATATCAAGATATTGAAAAGCCCCTTGCTTGCATCGAGAAACCTGAATGCATCTCAGAGTGGCCGGTTTTGTGTCACCGGGCAGTTGAAAAGC
>PLJQ01000490.1 GCA_003140275.1 Limisphaerales bacterium | reverse complement strand
GGGCGGCGGAGCGCGAGCGGGTGCAGAAAGAATTAGCGAGCTACGACCTCGCGAAAGAGCGGGAGTTGGAATTGTTGAAACGTTTGGCGGTGCTCAAGACGACCGACATGGCGCTGATCGTCTCGCCCGGCCAGAACGAGATCGAGCAGTTGAAGAAGCACGGTCTGGACATCGTTCCGCACCGAAAGCGGATGGTGGAATCGCAGCCGCCGCTGGACGAGAAATTCAAAGACCCGGAAGACCCGTTGCGAATCGTGTTCCTGTGCGCCATGTGGCTGACGGGCTTCGACGCGCCGAGCTGTTCCACCGTGTACCTCGACAAGCCAATGCGCAATCACACACTCATGCAAACCATCGCGCGGGCGAACCGCGTGTTCCCTGGCAAGCACAGCGGCATGATTGTCGATTACGCCAACGTGTTCGCCTCACTCGAAAAGGCGCTGGCCATTTACGGCGCGGGCAAGGACGGCAAGAATCCGGTGAGGGACAAGGGAAAGCTGGTCGCAGATTTGCGCAAGGCGATTGACGCGGCGACAACCTTCTGCGCCACGCGCCAGGTGATTCTTCCCGCCATCGAGCAACTGACCGTCGGTAGTTTCGAGCGGTTGCGACGGATTGATGACGCCGTCAACGCACTGATTTCGCCCGACCCGCTACGCCGCGGGTTTCTCGGCCACGAGCGGCTTGTCACCACGCTTTACAGTGCGGTTAAGCCCGACCCGGCTGCTCTGGAGTTTGCCGGTCGCGTGGCTTGTCTCGCGGCCATCGCCGAAGCCATCCGCGCCAAGCTCAATCCGAACCCGGCGGACATCACGGAAGTCATGGGCGACATCGGGAAGTTGCTTGACGCTTCGATCACGGGTGTGGGTATGCCGGCAAAACCCGCGCCAGCGATGGATTTGTCGAAGATTGATTTTGAGGCGCTACGGAAACGGTTCAAAGACTCGAAACACAGAAACACCGACCTCGAAGTCCTCAAGGCCGCCATCCGCGCGCAGTTGGAGAAGCTGATTCGCCTGAATAAGACGCGCGCCGATTTCGCGGAGAAGTTCGAGGAATTGATCGAGAGCTACAACAACGGCAGCCGGAACATCGAGGAGCTGTTTGAAGAGTTGGTGAAATTTAGCCGCAACTTGTCCGACGAGCAGCAACGCCACATTCGCGAAAACATGACCGAGGAAGAGTTGGTCATCTTTGACATCCTCACGCGCCCAGCGCCGGAATTAAGTTCAGCCGAGCGTGGCGAGCTGAAGAAGGTTGCCCGCGAGCTGCTAAACCGGCTCAAGCAACTGCTCGTTCTGAACTGGCGGCAAAAGTCGTCAGCTCGCTCTCAAATCAAGCTCGCCATCCAAGACATACTCGACACCGGCCTGCCGCGCGCCTACGACAAGCCGCTCTACGAGCAAAAATGTTCCGCCCTCTTCGAGCACATTTACGAAAGCTACCCCGAACGTGATGCTGGTGTGTATGCGACGGCGGTCTGATCGGAACCGATTCTACCTCTATCGCGATTTGCCTGCCCGCAACGCCCGCAACGAAAAGCCTCGACCGTTCTCGAATGGTTCGACCGTCGCCTCGACTTCCAGCACCGGCCATCCACCGCGCGTTCTTGCAAAGTGCCAGCGCGTTCTCGATGTTGTTATGCTTTAGTTGCGACCGGCATTCTGCCGTGCGCCATCCAGATCATGAACCCGATGAGGTAGCTGAAGTTAATCCATTCCCAAAGCGGCGTAGAATGCAGCCCGACACCCGGCCAGTGCGGCAGCGTCGCATCCCGCCGGCACATGCTTTCCCAAGTCATCAACTCCACCGTTCCAACCAGCGCGATCAAACCGTAGAGGTGAAACGGCCACAGCGCGTGCCAGCGCGCTCCGGACCACCAAAGTGCCACCCCGTCCAGCATGATACCGCACATCATAAACGGGATCGCCAGGAGTGCCGCGCGATTATGCCAGTGGCCCGTGCGGATGCCAAACCACCCCACCTCACGCGTATCCGGGATCCAGACCACCATCAGCAGCAGCGTGAAGGCGATGAAGATGGTGCCAGTGCTCCACACCACCGACTTTCCGATCGGCGCGCGCAGGCGGCGATGCCGGTCCGCTGCCAGGCTGAACATCAGCAGCACCAACGCCGTCATACCCGCTTGATAGAAGCGCCAACCGGTCGGATTCCGGTCGGCATCCGGCGAGCCAAGAAATGAGATCGTGCATCGCATGATCGAGAACTGGTTTTCTGCCGGATAGCGCCACCAGGCCGCCACCAAGCCAGCGACCGCAATGGCGCTGAGCAGCGCTGACAGGTTCCGCTTCATAAGCCGTGTCGTCATTTACCAAGGGGCATTCCTTTTTGGCGCTCCGCAAGCAACGGCCGGTGCGGCGCTTCGCCCTGGCATTTGCCACGCCCGGACGCCGTGTTCAGCCTCGTCCGCTTCCCGAACCACTTCTTCTCCAGTTCACGTTGCATCGGATTTCAATTTTCACCGGTATGATCCCCACTTCAAGGATTTCCCGGATGATCGATCTCGGACCGCTTGCCCGGCGCAGAATCGCCGCAGCCTTATTGCAGTTGAATCGGGTTCGCGTAAACCCACGGCACCCATTCATCCAAAATCTTTAACTCGGCTTCGACCCGATATTTGCCGGGCCCGGGCGGCGACCATTCCAGCGCGCGCCCTTCCACCCGGTGAACCGCCCTTCCGTCCTGGACGATGGTGAATCGGCACGGCAGTGGGGAGGTCGCGTGGAGCAACGTTTCCCTGGAAAGGGCGAGCGATTCTCCCATAACCGCCGACCCGGATTTGTCGCTGGCGGACCACCGGAAATTCGAGCTGTCGGCAATCATGTCAAACCCGATAAACACCCGTCCGGCACGCAGCGCATCCAGAATCGCCACCTCACTCAACTCGCGCGCGAAAACGTGCGTGTTCACAAACCGCGCCGACCGCTCGTAAGGATCGAGCTGCGCGTGGAATAATTTCCGGCCCGGTTCAAGCTGACCAAAGCAAGCGCGCGCCAGGAGCCGGGTGAACCAGTTCAGTTTGATTTCCTTCAGCGTTCGCGGGCTGGTGTCCTCGATGCGAATCTGGTCATTGGTGGTGTAAAAGATGCGAAAGCCAACATTTTGATGGCAGTCGTTGGCCGCGATGCCGGTGATGTGTCGTGTGCGATTCAAATCGTCCCAGCGCTCCAGGAATTCCGTCGGGCGATTGAACAGCGAGTGGTAGAGGTGTTCCGGGTAGCGCCGGTGGTTCAGGATCAATTCCGGCAGCAACGCGCCCAAACCGCCCTTCCGGCGTTTGAAGTCCGTGTGGAGGTTGTAAATCTCCATGCCCGTAAGCTCCGACCGGCCCCAGTCCCGCGGCTCTTCCGGATGCGCGTAAAAGAGCACGCCGCCGTTTTCCACGATCTGCCGGGCGAGCGTCGCCGCCCCGGTGTTGTTGCTCAGAACAATTCCATGGCTCACCCCGAACGCCATCATGCCTTGCTTCATTTCAAAGCCCGGAATGAACAATTTCCCGTCGTGAAAGCCGTGCCATTGCACGTCGAAATCCGCGCGACCGTCCACGCAGTGATCGCTCATACAAATGAAATCGAGTTTGGCGGTCTTCATCGCGCGCAAGATTTCCTCAAAGGGAACTTCGCTGTCGTGCGAAAGCTTGGAGTGGCTGTGCAGAATGCCGCGATACTCGCTCCAGGCTTCGTTAATCGTAACCACCAGGCGTTGCGCACGTATGGCCTGCCAGGCGGCTTCCTCCCGGGGAAAGCGGATGAAATGGTGGTAGAGAGCGCCGCGGAGCCAAAACAGAATCAAGACCGCCACCAGCACCAACAGCCAANNGCGAGCCAGCGGAGCCATTGCCGAAAACTTCGTGGTTGAATCTCTGGTAGCATAAACTCCCAATTGCAGCGTTCAGAATTGAATATCTATGACGAATTGTCACGCCTTCTCTGATGTTGTATCCAGGGTGGTAACTGCGTCAGTATGCCTGGCCAGATGAAAAAGCGTTTCTTGCGGGTTCTTCGGTGGGGTGCGGTGCTTCTTCTGTTGTTGATCCTCGTACTGATCGCGCGTGGATTCTATGCATTCCGCGATCGCAATCCGGGTTATGCGCTCGATGTGAAAATTGACGCCGCAAAGTCACGGGCGGCGCCGCTGCCGTTGCGGGTCGGCTTCGGACGCGTCAAAATCAATCCCGATCTGTCGGACCCCAAACGGCCCGTCTGGGTGGCGGGCTTCAGCCAGCACCGCGCGGCCACGGCCATCCACGACGATCTTTGGGCCGTCGCCTGCGTGCTGGACGATGGCCACACCCGGTTGGGAATTGTCGGGCTTGACGCCATCGGCTTCTTCCATGATGACGTGGTGGCGGTGCGCCGCGCTTGCGCCGCGGAGTGGAAGCTCGATTACACCATCGTGTGTTCGATGCACAACCACTCGACCCCGGATCTGATGGGTTTGTGGGGGCCGGACTTTCTCCACTCCGGAGTGGACGCGCGTTACCGCCAACAGGTCATCGCGGGGGCGGCGAAATCGCTCGGTGACGCCGTGGCGGCGCTCCAACCTGCCAGGGTCGCGTTCCACGAAATCCCCACGCCGCCGGACGGATTGGTCGCCGACACGCGCAAACCGATTGTCTTCGACGCGGATATCCGGGTGATGCACTTCAAGCGTCCAGCGGACGGCGCCACGATTGGAACCATCACCGGCTGGGGTAATCACCCGGAAACGCCTTGGGGCAAAAACACCGAAATCACTGCGGACTACTGCGGGGTTCTGCGCGACACGCTGGAGCGTGGTTTCACGCACGAAGGGAAAACGTTTTCGACCGGCGTCGGCGGCATCCACCTTTTCATCAACGGCGCGGTCGGCGGCCTGATGACCACCCACCCGAGCGTGACCGTGCGCAATCCGTATTTGCAGCAGGACTACAAAGAGCCTTCGCATGACAAATCCCGCGCCGTCGGACACCAACTCGCCGCGCGCGTCCTGCCCAAGCTCGCGGAAGCAACCCACGCGCCAGCGGACATCGCGCCCATCGGCATCCGCGCCCGCACCATCGAAATACCCGTGGACAACAAGATGTTTCTCGCGGCGGCGTTGCTGGGGTTGATGGATCGCGGACACTCACACTGGAAAAAGATGCGCACGGAGGTCGCGCTGGTAACAATCGGCGACGCCAGCGTCGCCTGCGTGCCGGGCGAGATTTATCCGGAGATCGTCAATGGAGGTATCGAGCATCCGCCGGGCGCCGATTTCGACATCGAACCGCTGGAGGTGCCGCCGTTGCGCGAACTCATGCCCGGGCGGATCAAGTTCGTCTTCGGCCTGGCGAATGATGAACTCGGCTACATAATTCCCAAGAGCGAATGGGACGTGAAGCCGCCGTATCTCTACGGCGCGAAGAGTCACCTTTACGGCGAGATCAACTCCTGCGGTCCGGAAACGGGACCCATCATTCACGCCGCCCTGGCCGAAATGTGCCGGGAAGTGAAATCCGCCGCAACGGCCAGCAGAAACTAAGGGAAAAACCAGCCGCCCGGGCGGGAACACTTGAACGGGTGGCTAGCCACGCGGGGGCCAAAATCTGCCGACGACCAAAGCCTTGACGTATTTTCCGACCGGGCGAGTTCAAGAAGTAACGCAGCCCATGGATGAGGCGGGTATTCCGAAAGCCGGTCCTCTTCATGGTTGGGATGCGCTCAACGGCAGGCGGTAGCACGCGGCTTCCTGGTCGTTACGAACAAGCAGGAGATCATGGAGGAGCACGAGGTTGTTCCAGGTCTTGCCCTTGAGGGCCCGGAACCGGGTTCGTTCTTTGGGTTTTTCCGGGCTGATCTCCACCAGGACGATATCACCCGATTCGGCTTGAATGAGGAGCAGGTCCTCCACGAGCAGAATTTGGCCGTGGCCGTAACGACCTTCCTTCCACTCGCGGTTTCCCTGCTCCAGGTTCACACAGGTCAGGATGCCGTCGTCGAGGCCATACACGTGGTGGCCCCGGCGGACGAGGTTGGTGAACTTGGGTTTCAAGTTGCGATTCTTCCAGAGCGCCACGGCTGACCAGCCTCCGGCGGCGGAGCGATCAATCTGCAGCATCACGCAGCCGACGCCGTAGCCGGCGGCGATGAAAACGCGGTTCGTATCGATCACCAGAGGTTGAGTGGCTTTGGCGAACTCGTCCGGCCAGGCGTAATCCCACAGGATTTCGCCATTGTGCGGGTCATGGCCGGTGACGCTGTGGCCGTTAACCATTAGGATTTGCTCCTGGCCGGACACGGAGGCCAGGAGCGGCGAGCAATAACTGGCCCCATCGCGACCAGCCTGCCAGACGGGTTTGCCGGTGGCAGCCGCGTAGGCGAGTAGCGCCTTCTCGTGCTGTTCTCCGCCAGTGACCACAACCAGATCGTGCGCCAGCAGAGGGGAACAGCTCTTCCCCCAAGTGAGATTGGACAGGTGGTTCTCGCGCAGAACATCGCGGGACCAGATCAACTGGCCAGTCGCTTCCTCCAGACAATCCAAGATGCCCGAACCCCCCATGGCATAGACCCGCCCCTGATGAATGGTCGGCGTGGCGCGCGGCCCATCACCGCCCAGCGTCTCGCTGAAACGAACGCGATTGGTGTGCGCCCACAGCGGGCGGCCGGTTTGTAATTCGTAGCAGACGATCAACTCCTCTTCGCGCCGTTGTTCCTGGGTGATGGCATTCCGGCTGGACACGGCGAAGGCCGACCAACCCAGGCCGATGGGTTGACGCCAGAGGGTTTTGGGAGGCGTGCGCTCCCAGTCGCGACCCAGCGGAATGCCGGCGAGCACTCCCGAGCGATCCGGCCCGAGAAACTGGGGAAAGCCGCCCTCCGGCAATGGGACCGTTCCGGCAGGTTGGTCTGGGGCTGCGGCCTCCGGTGCCAGTATCAACGGGAGCGCCGCCCCATCCGGCCTGGGCGACCATTTCCAGACCAGTCGCGGAATTCCGGAGCCGCCAATCGATCCTTCAATCCGGGTAAATTCTTTCAAGCCGAAATAAAGGCCCGCGAAAAGCGCGGCGCTGATCAGAATCAGGACCAAGCGTGTCCTCCAGCGAAGCCCAGTTAAAAAGATATACCAAAGGCCAAGTGACAGGGCCGTCAACAGGCCAATGCCAATCAGGATCGGTTCTAAGAAGCGGATTTCGCGGTATCGCAAGTAAGCGGCGGTTACCCCGGCCAGTATCATGAAGGTGGCAGGCATCCGCCAGTGCATTCGACGACGGTTTGGATTCTGGTTCATGCCGCACCGAGTCTGCCACTGGTGGATCCCAATGCAACGCAGCAATGCTTCCAAACGACCTCGATTAGGAACCCAAATACCAAGACCCGCACGACGCCACGCCGCCCCATTTAACCAACCAGCTTTTTCGCCATGTTCTCGGAATGCTCATTCCTGAGAGGTATGCAAACTTTTCCAAAATAACTTGCCATGCGAACGGAAGACGGCATAATAAACCTTGTTCGATGAATACCGATACAGATTTTCGCCAACGTTGTGAAACTTGCCTGTGGGTTTGCTCGTTGCCATACGTGACAAGCTACAGAATAGAAGCACGTTTTTTTGATTGACGAGAATCGTTGTAAATCATTGACACTTATTTGGAAGCGAGCGTAGCTCAGTCTGGTAGAGCATCACCTTGCCAAGGTGAACGTCGAGGGTTCGAATCCCTTCNNGGTAGAGCATCACCTTGCCAAGGGTATCCCAGCAAATGGACTCACCTGACCCTCACTTGGACTCATGTGGACAAAGCCCGGTAAAATCAGGCTGATATTGCATTTCCAAGTGGACCCATGTGGACCAACTTACCCCTCAATTTTTTTCAAGAGTATAGAAGCAAGTTAGAAGCAAATTTTATCCAAACCCAATCATGCACTTCCTTTTGTTAACACTCTCCTTAACAGGTAGAAGGCATCGTGCCTCTGCTTTGTCGGTAGTACGCAGGCTTTCGCGCTTGCCGCCACTGTGCTTGCCCCGGATATACATACGGTAACGATTTTTCATACTGTTTCTCATGAAATCCAGTATAGCCGAAGCTTGGTGAGTTCCGTTAGCGTGTTGTGGGAGAGCAATTCAGAATTCTAAAAGAGCAATTCCAAATGGGTCGCGCTGCTCACACTTTCGCTCACAGTTGACGCTAAAACCTCACAGAGAGTCTTAAAATCCTAGCATTTAAGCTGGAGGCGAGGGTCGGAAT
>PLJQ01000418.1 GCA_003140275.1 Limisphaerales bacterium | reverse complement strand
AAATGATGCTGCCACAGGCGGTTGACGGCAACCCGCGCCAGCAGATCGCCCGCGCCATATTGGGAGTCCGTGATCCAGTTGGCCAGCGCGAGCCGGCGTCCGGAAGTGCGGCCACCGGCGGGCGACGATGCCCNNGGGTTTCATTTCTTCCCCCTTCTGATGCGTGTCACCGCGCTTGAGGAAATAGGTCTTCGGATAAAAGTGCGGGAAACCGCGGTCATCGGCGTGATGCGGAATCGGTTTGAAACCTTCGCTCGTAACCATGACCTTCTTCAAGTCGGGCTTCGGCTCGACTTTGAGATGTTCCTGAACGGCGGCCTCGAGCTTCTGCCAGTCGGGATCGAGCGTGCGAAACCATTTCATCACCGTTAGCCGTTGTTCTTCGCTTAACTTCGCGGCGTCACCCGCGTTTGCGAGTTGCGAAAAAATCTCGACGACCTGCTGGGGTTTGGCGTCGCCGGTCAATTCAATCGGCGGCGGCGTGGTGGCGATGGAAAGCCGGGGACGACCGATGCTGTGACGCTTGTTGCCGTTGAATTCGAGCGTGAAGACAAGCTTTGCGCCCCCGTCGATGTTAACGGGGTTTTGGATTTCGAAAACCGCGGCGTGATTGGTGCCGATTTGCGGAGCAACGGCCCAGCCGGATTTTTTGTCACCGTCGATGGCTTTGGTTACCGCCAGGGTGTCGCTCTCCTCAAACGTTGCCCTGGCATTGATCAACCTCAGTTCCACAGGGTCGCCTTTGCCTTTGAGCGGCGCCGCAGTGACGCGCAAATCAGTAAGCTGAATGTTGCCATCGTCGGCGCGGCCCGGTCCGCCCCTGGCCAGGGATGGATGCGCCAACGCCTCGACGCGGACAGCGGTGATGTTCGTCAAACTCGTGTGAGCCGTGAAAGTGTAGGCGTCAGAGTCTGGATTCTTTCCGCTGGCGAGAATCGAGGCGTCGTCGAGTTTCGTCAACGTCGCTCCGTCCCTGGATTTGAATTCGTCGGGATCGAGGATGACCCAGGCGGCCCTGGCGAGGTTCTCTTTCGGTGTGGTCTTGAGCCATTGATCGAAGCGGCCCGGCAATGGTTGCTGCTCGAACTTCTCCCGTGCGGCCACCAGCGGCGCGTGGGTTGCGTCGAACCTGGTTTTGGCCTGCTTATATGTTGCGGGGTCAAAATTCAGATCAATTTCGCTGCGGATGGTCGTGGCGAAGGTGGTGATGAACCGGTAGTAATCCTTGTTGGAGATCGGGTCGAACTTGTGGTCGTGACAGCGCGCGCAGCCAATCGTGAGGCCGAGCATCGCGGTGCCGGTGGTGGCCGCCATGTTGTCGAGTTCATCGTAACGCGCCGGCTCGAACTCCGCCTCCGTCAATTGCGTCGGGAAAACGCCCGCGCCAATGAAGCCCGTCGCCGCCATCGCCCACGCGTTGTCGGGCGCGAGCTCATCGCCCGCGAGTTGCCACTTGATGAACTGGTCGTAGGGCAGGTTGTCGTTCGTCGCTTTGATGACAAAGTCGCGATACCAAAACGCGAACGGCCGGTCATAATCCTGCTCGAAGCCGTGGCTTTCGCCAAAGCGCGCGGTGTCGAGCCAGTGCCGCGCCCAGCGCTCGCCGTAGTGCGGAGAGGCCAGAAGATCATCAATCAACTTCGGGTAGGCGTCGGATGATTTGTCGTTGACGAAGGCATCGATCTCCTGCGGCGATGGCGGCAGCCCAGTCAAATCGAAATAGGCGCGACGAATAAGAGTGCGGCGGCCGGCGGGAGCGTTGGGGCGGATTTTTTTCTCTTCGAGTTTGGCGAGGATGAAATTGTCAATCGGTGTGCGCACCCAGGATTTATTTTTGACTTTTGGCGGCGTGGCGCGGGAGAGCGGCTGGAAGGCCCAGAGTTTGGAGGGGTCAGCGCCGGCCACGGTCTCCGGCCATGGTGCGCCCTGATCAATCCAGTTGCGGATGAGTTTGATCTTCTCCGGCGGCAACGGATCGGCCTTTTGCGGCATGCGTTCCTTGTCGTCGGTCGAGATGAGTCGCTTCACCAATGGACTTTTCTGACTGTTGCCGAAGACGATGGCCGGGCCATGCTCGCCGCCTTTCAAGGCCAGCGCTTTGAGGTCGAGCCGCAAGCCGGATTTTTTCTTTTCCGGGCCGTGGCACTTGTAACAGGATTCCCTGAGGATGGGTTGGATTTCGTGAATGAAATCGACCTGCTTCCGGCCCGCGGTTCCGGCATTCAGGGTGAATGGCAGGAGGGCCGGGAGCAACCCCAGCAACCAAACCATCGGCGGAGCAACAGATTTTCTCATCGGTAACGTCGGCTATTGATACCCCGTTTTTTAACCAGGAGCAATCCTACAGTTGAATGATGAACGAATCAGGCGAAGCATGAATTGAGGGTCGAGGCCGGCAAAAATGCGTTTTACTTGGACGGTTCTTTCTGCCACATTGACCTTAATCCGGCTCCGGCAAATCGAGCCGGGTTTTGTTCGAGATGGTTATGTTAAAACGCGCCCTGATTTTTCTTCCGGTGTTCCTGGCGAAAAGCGGGGTGATGTTATCACTCGTAGCCGGCGCCGAATCGGCGAAAGACCTCTTCAAAGCCGAAGACCGACAACATTGGGCTTTTCAAATGGTCAGCCGACCGGTTCCGCCCACGGTAAAGGACAGCCGATGGGTTCACAATCCAATCGATGGTTTCATTCTGTCCGAACTGCAAGCGAAGGGACTTTCGCCCGCGTCGCCGGCGGATAAAATCACGTTGCTCCGTCGTGCCACACTCGATCTGACCGGCCTGCCGCCGACGCCCAAGGAAGTGGATGCATTCCTCAACGACAAATCGTCCGGTGCCTTCGCCAGGGTTGTTGACCGATTGCTCGACTCGCCGCGCTACGGCGAGCGCTGGGCGCGGCACTGGCTTGACCTGGCTCGCTACGCCGAAAGCGACGGATTCAAGGAAGACGCCACGCGCCCCGACATCTGGCGTTATCGCGATTACGTCATCAAATCGTTCAACGACGACAAGCCGTACGACCGGTTCATCAAGGAACAAATTGCCGGTGACGAACTTTGGCCCGAAGATCCCGACGCCCGCATCGCGACCGCTTTTAACCGGCACTATCCCGACGAGAGCAATGCCCGCATTCTGACGCAACGTCGCCAGGAAATCTTGAACGACATTACCGATACCGCGGGCGCGGTGTTTACCGGGTTGACTTACGCCTGCGCCCGTTGCCACAACCACAAGTATGATCCCATTCTGCAAGCCGACTACTACCGTTTGCAGGCGTTCTTCGCGAATACCGCGGCGGCGGACAAGACTCCGCTCGTTTCGTCCGAAGACCTCGGGCGTTACAACGCAAAGCTGGCGCTGTGGAAAGAAAAGACGCTCGCCATTCGCGGGGAAATGGACGTTCTTGAAGCTCCGCATCGCGAAAAGCTGGTCAAGGAATACTTCGACAAATATCCCGTTGAAATCCGCGCCATCCTCAATAAACCGGAAGCCGACCGGAATCCGTTCGAGCGGCAGATGGCCTGGAAGGCGAAACAGTATCTCGATCCCGATTCCCGCGAGTTTGTCGGCGCGACGCCGCACATCATCGACAAACTCAAAGGCGACAACCGAAAACGTTGGGACGCGCTCAAGGCCGGGCTGGACCAGTTCAAGGACCTTTACCCTGGTGAACTGCCCGTGACTTCGGCCATGACGGATATTGGCCGTGAAGCGCCGAAGACGTTCATCCTGCTTGGCGGTGCTTACGATGCGCCGCGCGACGAAGTCCAACCCGGCTTTCTGACGATCCTGAATCGCCAACCTGCAACGATTGTCCCGCTTCAAGGCGTTTCATCAAGCGGTCGGCGCACGGCCCTGGCCAACATTCTCACCGACGCTGAAAACCCGCTCACGGCGCGCGTGATGGTGAATCGCCTGTGGCAGCATCATTTCGGGCGCGGCATCGTCGGCACGCCGGGTGATTTCGGTTTCAAGGGCGAACGCCCGACGCATCCGCAATTACTTGATTGGCTGGCGGGCGAGTTCATCCGGAATGGGTGGAGTCTCAAAAAAATTCACCGCCTCATCCTGACCTCCAACACCTATCAGCAATCCTCGCGTTATAACGAGGCAGCTTCGAAAGTTGATCCGGACAACAAACTGCTCTGGCGCTTTCCCCGGCAACGGCTCGAAGGCGAAGTCATACGTGATTCCGCGCTGGCCGTCGCGGGTTTGTTGAATCCAAAAATGGGCGGCCCCAGCGTGTTGCCGGAGTTGCCGCCCGGCTTGAACGTTCGCGGCGGTTGGAAGGTGAGCGCCGATGAGGCCGCGCGTAATCGACGCAGCGTGTATATTCTCGTCCGACGAAACACGCGCTATCCAATGTTTGAAACCTTTGACATGCCGGACACGCACGAGAGTTGCGCCCGTCGCAACGTCACCACCACGCCGGTTCAGGCGCTCACAATGCTCAACAGCGAACTCACCCTCCAATGGGCGGAGAGCTTCGCCGGGCGGGTTCTCCGATCAGCCGGCAGCAATCTCGATGCGCAAATTGACGCCGCGTTCCGGCTCGCTTACTCGCGTCATCCTGATCAAGAGGAAAAGAAAACCGTGAAACAATTTTTCGCGCGTCAGCGGAACATCGTCAAAGAGCGAATGGATGCCGGCGAACCCTTGGCCCTGCCACCGGAGTTGCCGGAAAAGGCGGACCCGGTTGAAACTGCCGCGCTGGTGGACTTTTGCCATACGTTGATCAATGCGAATGAGTTCGTGTATCAGAATTAGATGCCAAACCACCCCCATATCCTGCCCGCGACTTCGCGCCGTGATTTTTTACGGCGCGCGGGCTGCGGCTTTGGCGGACTGGCCTTCAGTTATTTGTTGGGACTGGATGGCATTTTGGCCCGCGCGGGGAACATCGTCATCGACCCGCTGAATCCCCTTGCACCGAGAAAACCGCATCACACACCGAAAGCCAAATCCGTCATCTGGCTGTTCCTGGAAGGCGGGCCGAGCCACCTCGATTTGTTCGACCCAAAACCTGCGCTCGAAAAACTGGCCGGCCAAAAGATGCCGGAATCCTTTGGCCGGGTCATCACGGCCATGGGCACTTCGGACAACACTTTGATGCCCAGCAAACGCGCGTTCAAGCAATACGGCCAAAGTGGCATCTGGGTTTCAGACTGGTTGCCGAACATTGCGCAACATGTTGATGAAATGGCGGTCATCCGCTCGTGCTGGGCCGACGGGCTGAATCACGTCGGCTCGGTTTGTCAGATGAACACCGGGGACATTCTCGCCGGACGACCGTCGCTCGGCGCGTGGACGACTTACGGTCTTGGTACGGCGAACGATAATCTTCCCACGTTTGTCGTCATGGCCGACGGCGCCGAGCCCGTCGGTGGCCCGAAGAACTGGAGCGCGGGTTTTTTGCCGGCCAGTTTTCAAGGCACACAGTTTCGCACTGACGGCACACCCATTTTCCACCTCACCCCGCCTAAAACGATCAGCGACAAACAACAGCGCGGCAAACTCGATCTGCTGGCCGGTTTGAACAAACATTTTGCCGCGGGCAAAGCTGATGATGGCGAACTCGCCGCGCGGCTCAATTCCTACGAGCAGGCTTACCGGATGCAATCCGCCGCGCCGGAGGCGGTGGACCTCGCCGGCGAGTCGGAAGCCACACGGAAACTTTACGGTCTCGACGACGAAAAGACGCGGAAGTTCGGGAAACTGTGTCTGCTGGCGCGCCGGCAGGTCGAACGCGGCGTGCGTTTTGTCCAGCTTTACAGCGGCAGCAACAGCGGTTGGGACGCGCACGCTGATCTCGAAGGCAATCACTCCGGGCTTTGCAAGTCGTCGGACAAGCCAATTGCCGGTTTGCTGACCGATTTGAAATCACGCGGACTGCTCGACAGCACGCTCGTCGTCTGGGGTGGTGAATTTGGCCGCACGCCGTTCAACGAGAATGGCAAGGGACGCGATCACAATCCGTGGGGTTTCACCATCTGGATGGCCGGCGGTGGCGTCAAGGGCGGCAGCGTAGTGGGTTCAACGGACGAAATCGGGCTGCGTGCGGTTGAAAATCGCGCGCATGTTCGCGACATTCACGCGACGATTCTTCACCTGCTCGGCATGAACCACGAGAAGCTCACCTATCTGCACAATGGCCGGGACGAGCGCCCTACGATCAACGACGGCGAAGTGATCAAGGGTGTGCTGGCGTAACTGCCAGGCGAAAGCACAGCGGCTTTCATCATGATTTTCAGATTCTGTTCTCATTAACACCCAGCTTCAGCCGGGTGGAGACGGGCGACAATGTCGGTCAACCGTTTCAACGGTTTTCGGCCAGCACATCCGTCAGTGGCGAGCAAACCGTTGAAACGGTTACGAACCTCTCCTGTCGCACCACACCGGGCTAAAGCCCGGTGTTAATCAGAGGACGAACAAACTCGCGGCTGATTTGGAAATCGTTCCGGGAACGGCAATATCATCGCACAGGCCGAATCACGCGCATGCGATGCGTTTCGGTGTCGCCAATAAAAATCGAACCGTCCTTATCGACAAAAATGCCGTGCGGACGGGTCATCCGGCATTTCAGCGGATCGCCATCCGGCCCATCGCCCAACTCGCCCGTCCCGGCGATGAGTTCCAGTGTTCCCGTTTTCAGATTGATCATGCGGATGCTGTGGCTCTCGGTGTCCGCGAGGTAAATGTTACCATCCGGCGCAACGCCGATTCCTTTTGGGCCGGACAACGTGGCCTCCTTCGCCGGACCGCCGTTGCCGGTGAATCCTTTTTTTCCCGTGCCGGCGACGTGATGTATCGTGCCGGTCATCAGATCGAGTTTGTAAACCTGGTTGCCTTCGCGCAGGGCCAGCCACAAATTGCCGGCCCGGTCGAAATCAATTGCGCGCGGGCCGTTCAACGGCGTGCCTTCAATACGCGCGCCATCCGGCGTGGGCGCATGTTCGCCGTTGCCCGCGAACGTGGTGATGATTCCCGTCTTCAGGTTCACTTTGCGGATGCGATGGTTGCCAAGGTCGCAAATATAGAGATCGCCGTTGGGAGAGAACTGGAGGCTGTGCGGTTGATTGAACGTCGCGTTGGTCGCCGGGCCGCCATCGCCGGAAAAACCTTCCCTGCCGTTGCCCGCCACGGTGGAAATGATCCGCGTCCGGGCAGCCACGCGACGGACGATGTTGTTCTTCATTTCGACAAAGAACAGGTTGCCACCCTGGTCGAAACGAACTTCGTAAGGTTCGTTCAATCCGGCTTGCAGAGCCGGACCACCGTCACCGGAATAGCCGGGCCGCCCGCTGCCGGCCACGGTGGAAATATTTCCGTCTGCACCGACCTTGCGGATGCGATGGTTGCTCGTGTCGCAAAAGTAAATCGCGCCATCCGGCCCGCGAACGACGCCGAACGGATTGTTCAACTGCGCCTGGGTTGCCGGCCCGCCGTCGCCGGAAAAACCTTTTTCACCCGTGCCGGCAAAGTTGGTGATCTGCCCATTGGAAGCTTTGGCAGCTTGGGCATGAACGGCTGAAGGTAAGCACAAACTGATAGTCAGACAGCCAATCAGCAGCGGAACGTTCAGATAAGAGGATATGCTAGCCCTCTGGGTTATTGTCATTTCTTCAGAAAATGGCAGACAGAAGAGCGCTATGTCAATTTCACGAAAAATGGCAAAGCTTCTCTTCCGTCTCCCATGGCGGGGGTGATGCCGCTTCGTTCTTGTGTTCTCGGTTCACACTGTGTCTGATTGTTCCTACGAATAGAGCCTGCATGTATGGACATCGAGCTACCAAGGCGCGTCGCGTACCAAGACCTCCGATTTGCACTTGCTCAGTTTTACGAGCGCTCGTTCGCACGTGACCTGTCAAATTGCCAATTTGACTGGCGGAAGACGCAATGGGTGAGCTTGCCTGAACTTGTCACGATTCTCAGTTGGGCTTCGAGATTGGTTCATGCCGGGAAAGATGTGTCATGGCTGTTGCCAAATCCTGCGGTCAAGCAAGAGGGCTTGGCTGATGCGAGAGAACGAATACGCCCTGTGGTGAGCAAAGATGTTTTCAGCGATGTAGCCAGAAAGGTGGATGAGCTTAAGAGCATTGCTGGTCAGCGGAAACTTCGTCCCGGACAACGCCACTCTGCTCTTGATCAACTCTTGGTCCACATCTTGGAGCGGCATCCAAATATTCGGGTGGAAGCGGAAAATTGGCTTGATGCCGAGGTTGGCCCGCTTGCTTACCAAGACCTTCTTGGTTTTTTTTGGCGTTACAAGGTTTTCGAGCAGGCATCGGACGCAGGTATTCGCTTCATGCCCGATCCTCGCACACTAGCAACTGCGCCCTTGGAATACGCAGGAGACACTCCTTGCTTGGAACTGTGCCCAATCCGTTCTTCCAACGACGTAGAGACGTTGGTTGAAAATCTTCGCAAGCCGAGTGAGTTACAACGCGTTCTCGGCACTTATTCCCAAATGGACGTTGTAAGTCGTGGAGCGCTTGCACATATACTAGTGAACGAGCTTGGTCGCAACGTTGATGAACACGCCGACGCTTCCGGTGCATGGTTGTGTACGCGCTTGGTCAGGCCATCGGATTACCGGTTCCAGATTAAAGGTGACCCTGCTGAATCATGTCTTACAAGATTCACAGACGGGTTCTTGGAGGTAATCGTCTGCGACAACGGCGCAGGACTTGCCAATAGGATCGAACCAGTTATCAAGAGAGACCCACGCAGAGCCATCTTGCAGAAGTACCGCTCGGCCGATGGCAAGTACGCTGCGAAAGATTTAGTTGACTACGCATTTGACCGACTCGCCTCTAGCAAACGCGACATTGTAGATTTAGTCCACTGGGATACAGCAGGAAAAGGCGACCCCGGACCACTCTCCTCTGGTCTCTATTGGATATGGAATCTGGTTCGTAGCCACGAAGGGGTTTTGGAGGTAAGAAGCTCCGGTGTCTGCGGATGGTACGATTTTACAGGGATCGCATCATCCACCCAAACGAAGGAGACATTTCAAATAGATGGAAAGTCATTTCCCTGTTGCGGGACAATGGTCCGGATTTGTTTGCCCATCAGACAATAGCGTGCCGAAATTATTCCACCCCCTTCTGCGGGTCCTCTAATGCCGCGATACCGAGGTAGGGAAGAAATCGTATGGGCGGGAGAACTAGCCCGAGAAGCGTATGCACCTTCGCTTCCAAATGAGGAGGCCCAGCCGCCCCTTATAGAAAACGTGTCGCCTGAAACCGCGCTATTTCGAAAGCTTCAACAGGAACATTCGAAGCTCTTAGACCGAGGCGTCCTGGTCCTCAACCTTAGTGGAGCACGCGAATTATGGACAAAAAAATTCGCCGCCCCTCTCTGCCATTTTTTTCTCCATCTGAACTACACCGGGCCAACCGCCAGTTCCGCCGTCGTTTTGTGGAATGTACCAATTGGCGCATCGAAGGTGTTCGAACAAGGTATTGAGCTTGCTCGCCGGCCGTACATGCAGTTGCAAGAACTACACCGTGTAGCACTCCTCATTTATGACGACGGCACCGCTCGTCTTGTTTGTGGCTCCCCGGAAATGGAAAGAGCTCTTGCTCGTCTCACGTATGTTGAACGCCTTCGGTTCGATGAGCTTGAGCTTGGCGGCTTTGACGATGAGCAACGCCGCAAGCTGCATCGCCTGATCAATGAGAACACTCATCTATTCCATAGGTTCGCAACCGGCGAAATTGGGCTGCTGGCTTGGCGGGACGACTTACGTGGGCGCGTTTGGAAGAGGGACATGGGATGGCTCGAAAAGTTGCTCGAAACAGACGTTGCTGATCATGGTGTCCACCAGGGAGGAGGCAAGGCGTTTTTTCGCCTGCCGTCAAGCGGACTTTTGGTGAAAACTTTCTATTCGTTCGGACGTTTTCTATGTAACCAAGAGAATTGTGCCCGTATTGGGTGGATGCTCTATCAGTTGATTCTGGAAATCGAAAAGGAGAAGGACATAAAAATCCAATGGCTCGTCGCGGTCACCCGATCGTCATCTCCGTTAGCTCAACGTCTCTTGGACAACTATCTGAATTCACGAGGGCCAACTGCTCCGCAACCGCTCTTTGCGAGCACTGTCGAGGATTTGGAGCGACAAAGCGACGAAAAAGGAGTCTCCGGAGCGGCAATCTTTCTGACGGATGTTTTCAGCACAGGAAAAATGTCGATGCGTGTCGGTAGAGCTTTGCGCTCAGTGAAATGGTTTGGAACCATTGCGGTTCTCGACACACGTTCAGATACACACCGTCGGTCAGTCCTTGAGAATGCGGGTCCTGCGCAAGGAATCAACTAACTAAGGCATTCGCTGCAGAGTTGCAGCCGAAATCGGAAGCTTGGGAAGACAAAGAGCTTCAGCGAATATCTAGACCTATCGAAGTTATTCGAGCGATTTATGGAGAAAAAGCGGCCGCCAACGGCGGCGATTTCGTTGAAGCGTACCGCCTCTCCTTGATCGCCAGATTACTGCCATACCTCGGCTACCCCGATGTAACGCCTGCGAAAAAACTTCTCACAATCGGGTGGCTGGGGCAACTCCTGAATGCCAAAGAGAAGTGGCGCCGCAAGTGATTTCGGGAACCCGTCGACGTTCACGACACGCTCCGCAAAAGGGAAGCGACTACCACTGCCCGTTCGATGCGGGCGATGCCTTACTTCTCCGCAATCAACGCCGGAAAACTTCCCACCTCACACAACCGTTTGGCGATCCGGCGGCGCATCGCCACGGTGTTCAGCGGTTGCCAGCGCAACAGTCGTTTCGCGATTCCCAATTGCGCGCGTAATTCGTCGCCTTCCGACGTGGCGGTCAGTGCCTGGCGCGCCAGGATTTCCATTCGACCGACGGCGTCGTTGACATATACCAGCGTCAGGTCGGCCATGATTGATTGGCGGGCGTTCGCCTTGCGCACCTTGAGCGTTCGCAAGCGCGCGCTTTCCGCCAGGTAAATATCGCTGATGATGTCGCTGAGGCAGGCCAACACTTCCTGTTCTTCGATGAGCTTTTCGCCGAATTTTTGGTAGGCGATGCCGGCGAGGAGGAGGACGAGTTTCTTCGCGTTGGCGAGCAGCGCTTGGGCGGCCGCCAGCGGGTCGCCGTCGGCCTCAAGGGATGGAGCGAGGTCGAGAACTTCCTTGCTGACTTTCTTGACGGCTTCCATCAGCGGGAAGCGGCCCTTTTGCGCGCGGCGCATGAGGTTGCCGGGAATGAACAGCCGGTTGATTTCGTTCGTGCCTTCGAAGATGCGGTTGATGCGCGAGTCGCGATAGCCGCGCGCGGCGGGAAATTCCTCGGTGTAGCCGTAGCCGCCGTGAACTTGCAGGGTTTCATCCGCCGCGTAGTCCAGAATCTCGCTGCAAACGATCTTGATGATGGAGCATTCGAGCGCGAACTCGTCCAGCGCCCGCGGGAACGCCGGCGAATCCATCATCTCGCCGGTGGCCATTACCGCGTCGATCATGGCGGCGGTGCGATACGTGGTGCTTTCGCCGGCAAACGCTTGCACCGCCATTTCGGCCAGCTTGTGTTGGATCAATCCAAACGAGGCGATGGGCCGGCCGAACTGTTGCCGTTCCTGCGCATACTTGGTGGCGACCTTCAACAAATCCTTCGAGCCGCCGATGCAACCGGCGCCCAACCCGAATCGTCCCAGGTTCAAAATGTTGAACGCGATGTAACCGCCCTTGCCGATCTCACCCAAAACATTTTCGACCGGCACTTTGACATCCTCCAGGATGACGCGGCGGGTGGACGAGGTTTTGATGCCGAGTTTGTGTTCCTCTTTGCCGGTCGAGACACCGGGGAAGGTCCGTTCCACCAGGAAGGCCGTGACGAGTTTGCCGTCCACCTTGGCGAAGACGGTGATCAA
The DNA here is from genome assembly GCA_003140275.1 of Limisphaerales bacterium. Classification (GTDB taxonomy): domain Bacteria; phylum Verrucomicrobiota; class Verrucomicrobiia; order Limisphaerales; family PALSA-1396; genus PALSA-1396. Next base: position 8,281 of record PLJQ01000418.1, on the reverse strand, counting down.
GTCCGCCCAACCGGCATTGGAGATCCACATTTTCGTGCCGTTGAGGACGTAATGTTTTCCGTCGGGCGTGAGCGTGGCCTTGGTCCGCATGCCGAGCGCGTCCGAACCCGAACCGGTTTCGCTGAGCGCGTAGGCGGCAATCCATTCGCCGCTGGCGAGTTTGGGGAGGTATTTTTTCTTTTGCGCCTCGTTGCCAAAATAAATGAGCGGCTGCGTGCCGATGCCGCTGTGTGCGCCGGCCGTGACGCCGAAGCCGCCCAGGCGCGTCAGTTGCTCCGCGACTCCGATGCCGGTGACTTTGTTCAAGCCGAGGCCGCCGTGGTCGGGACTGATTTCCATCGCTACGAGACCCAATTTGGCCGCTTTGCGAAAGAGTTCCGGGCCGATCCCATCCTTTTGATGCTCGAGCGCTTCGACATTCGGCATCACTTCCTTGTCCATGAACTTCTCCGCCGTCTGCGCCATCAGGCGCTGATCGGACGTCAGGTCCTCGGGTGTGAAAACCAGGCCCGGCTCGGTTTCCGTCAGTAGAAAGTTTCCGCCGATGAGGTGAGGAGGCAGTTTTTTTAGTTCAGACATAATAATCTCTAGTTTTAATTTAGTATTGGTTAAGTGAAACAGAATTTGAGCGGCTGTGCAAGTGACAGAAAGTTCATACGCCCAGTTTTTCCGCCAGGAGTTCCGCCACGTCCATGACGCGCGCTGAACTGTCCTGCCCGGCGACGCCGTCGGTGATCATCGTCAGGCAGAACGGGCAACCGACGGCGACGGTTTTGGCGCCGGTGGCCAGGGCTTCTTTGGCGCGCACCGTGGAGACGCGTTGCTTCGGGTCTTCCTCCATCCACATGCGTCCGCCGCCCGCGCCGCAGCAAAAGGTCTTCTCCCGGTTGCGTAACATCTCGCGAAAATCGACCGGCGCGGAAGACGCCCCCAACGCCGTTCTCAGCACTTCACGCGGCGCTTCGTGGATGCCATTCGCCCGCGCCAGGTAACAAGGGTCGTGGTACGTGACCGCGCCGGCGTTTCCCGGGTCATTTGAACCCGGAACTTTCAACCGCCCCTCCTTGATCAACTGGGAGATGAACTGGGTGTGGTGGATCACCTCGTATTGTCCGCCGAACTGCGAGTAATCCTTGAGCAGACTGTTGAGGCAATGCGGGCAGTGGGCCAGAATCTTGCGGACATTGTATTTGGCCAGCGTGGCGATGTTGGCCTGGGCCAGTTCCTGAAACAAAAATTCATCGCCCAACCGGCGCGCGGATTCGCCGGTGCATTTTTCTTCGCGGCCGAGGATGGCGAAGTTGACCCCCGCGTGCTTCAATAATTTTACCACTGCCCGTGCGACGCGTTGGGCGCGGCGATCATAGGACCCGGCGCAGCCGATCCAGTAAAGCACTTCGAAATTCGGATTCTCCCTGGCGGTGGGCGCGCCCAATCCCTCCGACCAGTTCGGTCGATCGGCCGCGGGCAAACCCCAGGGGTTGGAACTGGATTGCATCCGGCGCAACGCCGTCGCCGCCGTGCCGCTCAACGTGCCTTCGCCGACGCGATTCCGCCGCATGTCCGTGATCAGCGTGAGCGGATCGATGCGCACGGGACAGACGTCCACACACGCGCTGCAGGCGGTACAGGACCAGAGTGTTTCCGCTTGAATGGTGTCGCCGTGGAGAGCGGGCAAGGGCGTGCTTGAATCCGCCGGGCGTGGGGTCAGAGACAACGTCATCAAACGTTTCAAATCCTGAACGACCTTCTTGGGCGACAGCGGTTTGTCCGTGGCAAAGGCGGGACAGGCGTCCTCGCAACGGCCACATTCCATGCACGCATCAAGACTCAGGAGTTGTTGTTGATTGAAATGGGCGACGGCGCTGACGCCGATGCGCTCGGTCTTTTCCACTTCCTCCATGGAAACCGGCACGAGTTTTCCGAGCACCGGTTGAGCGAGGAAAAGATTCATCGGTCCGGCGATGAAATGCATCAGCCGGGTGTGGGGAATCGACGCGATGAAAACGAAGACCAGCAGGGCATGAATCCACCAGACCGTGAAATGCGCCGAGCGCGCCGCGGCATTGCTCAGGCCGGAAAAACCTTGCGCGATGAGCAGGCCCACCGGCGAACACTGCGCGGCAATACCCGTCGGCTGCTGCCAGGCCATGCGCAATCCTTCCAAAAGGTAGCCGGTGACACCGATGGCGATGAACGAACCCAGCACATACCAATCGGTCGCCTGGTGCCCGACGCTGGCCGGACGCCGCGTGCGCCGCCATAAAAACAGAATGCAACCGATGAGGAACAACACACCAAACACATCGAGCGTAAACTCATAGACGACGTAATAAGTTCCCCGGTGAAAATGCAGCGCCTCCGAAATGCCTGACGACAGGTGATCGATCTCCAGCAGGGTGGTGCCGAGGAACAACATCATGAAACCCGCGAAGAGCAGGCCATGCGCCCAACTCGGCAGGCCGCGACCGCGCACGCGTTTTTGTCCCAATCCTTCCACCCACAACCGCCGCGCGCCGGGTTGCAATCTGGCCCAAATCTGCTGAAGGCTGCCCGCCATGAGTTGCTTGAGGCCGATGGGGGCGCCCTGACGCCACAACTTGAACCGCCGCCAGATTCCGTACGCGAACACCGCCATCGTCACCACCGTCAGACCATAGAAAATGACCTGGGACGAATGCGGAATGTTGCCGAAGGTTTCGCGGGTGGGTTGCATTTATTTGAAACCAGCCGGATGAAACTATTTTTTAAGCCTCGCCATCAACTCGGGCACGATTTGATACACGTCGCCGACCAGACCGTAATCGGCCACCTCGAAGATGGGCGCTTCGGGGTCTTTGTTGATCGCGACGATGACCTTGGTGTCTTTCATGCCGGCCATGTGTTGAATGGCGCCGGAGATCCCGACGGCGATGTAAAGGTCGGGGGCGACGATCTTGCCCGTTTGCCCGACTTGCAAAGAGTTCGGTGTGATCCCGGAGTCCACCAGGGCGCGGGACGAGCCGACCGCGCCGCCCAGCACATCGGCCAGACCGCCGATCAACCGTTCAAAATCCGCGGCGTTCTTGAGCGCTCGCCCACCGGAGACCACGACCCGCGCTTCGGTTGAATCAGGCCGCCCTGCGACTTTCGCTTCGCGCCCCACGTATTCGATCTGCGACGGTAGTTTGCCGGCATCGACTGCCACGGGCGTAATCGGCGAAGCGCCGGCCGCTTTTGGCGGCGGAGCAAAGGCCGCCGAACGCACGGTAAGAAACTTCAATGCGCCGGCCAGTTTCACGGTGGCGATGACGTTGCCCGCGAACATCACGCGTTTGAAAATGAAGTCCCCACCCTCCGGCCGCACCTCGATCACGTCGCTGATCATGCCGGCGTCCAGCAATGCGGCAGCGCGCGGCAGCACATCTTTGCTGAAGGTCGAAGCCGCGCCGACGACCAGCGTCGCGTTTTGGGCGCGCGCGACCTCGTCAATGACGTGCGCATACTTGTCCGCGAGAGGTTCTTTGAGCGCGGCGTAGTCCGCCACCAGCACTGAAGCCGCGCCGTAACCGCGCAACAATTCCGCCGCGGCGGAGATGCTTTCGCCCAAAATCAAAACGTCGTAGGCGCCGCCCGCCTCGGCGCAAACCTTGTGGGCAAAGCCCATGGCCGATAACGTGGCCAGCTTAAGTTGGCCGTCGTCGTGTTCGGCGATGACAAGAATTTTGGGCATCGCGGTCAGATAACCTTGGCTTCGTTTTTCAATTTATCCACGAGCTCGTCCACGGTCTTGACGCGCACACCGGCTTTGCGTCGGGGCGGAGGTTCGAGGGAGAGAACCCGGGTTCGCGAGGTGACTTTGACACCCAAATCGGCCACGGCGATTTCTTCCAGCGGCTTTTTTTTGGCCTTCATGATTCCGGGCAAAGAAACGTAGCGCGGTTCGTTGAGGCGCAGGTCGGTGGTAATGATCGCCGGGAGTTTGACGGTGACGGTTTCAATGCCCGCGTCGGTTTCGCGTCCGCAGCGCGCCCGGCGGTTGTGGTCGAGCAGTTCCAGCCTGGAGACGAACGTGGCCTGGCCGAGGCCGAGCAACGCGGCCAGCATTTGCCCGACTTGATTGGAGTCGTCGTCGATGGCCTGCTTGCCCATCAAGACAAAGCCGGGCTTTTCCCGGTGGTAAATCGCGACGAAGATTCTGGCGATCGCCAGCGGGTCCAAATCGGTTTCCGAGCGGATGAGCAGGGCGCGGTCGGCGCCCATCGCCAGGCCGGCGCGCAATTGTTCGATGCATTCTTCGCCGCCAATGCTGACGACGACGATGTCGATTTCGCCCTGGCTTTCCTCAATGCGCAACGCCTCTTCCAGCGCAATGGCGTCGAAGGGATTGATGGCAAACTTGACGCCGTCCCAATCGACGGAGGCGCCATCGGGTTTCAGGCGAATTTTTGTGTCCGGGTCGGGAACGCGCTTTAAGGGAACAAGTATTTTCAATTATTCCTCCGGTCGCTCAGTTTGCGTAGTTCACAAATTCGGATGGATCCCGTGGTCGTCTCATTAACATCCTGCTTCAGCGGGGTGTAAGAGCGCGGCGCGAACTGAAACCGTTTTAACGGTTTCAATCCTTGTCTTTCCGCCACTCCAGTCCGTAACGCTCGACAAACAATCTCAGTTCTTCGACAAAATCTCGATTGCGATGATGATCCTCCTGATTGGCGATGTAGGCGCAAACTTCTGAAACGCCCGATTCCGAAACTGAAAATACTCCATACCCACGTCCCCAGCTGAACTTGCCCGTGACCAAGTTCTGCTCGTTCACCCAGTGAGAAGAACCGCCTTTGAAGAGTTGCATCATGTCTTCGATCGCCAAATTCGTTGGCAAATCTATCAAAGCGTGAACATGATCCGGGTTCACAAAGTTGCTCTTCAAATAGATGCCCTTCGATTTGGCGTATTCGTGCAGGTGCAATGAGAGCTTTGCCGCAGAGGGCTTGGCCAACAGCGGACGACGTTCCAAAGTCGCCCACACCAGGTGCAATCAAACGCGAGAATAGGAATGGAGCGACATAGGTCGGTTTCATTTGGTGTGTCCAGTCGGCTGTCGAAAAACTGTTAAAACGGTTTTCCCATACTGCACCGTCACCAACACCCCGCTAAAGCAGGGTGTTAATGAGAGTTGGCTCAGGTCGAGACGCAGGTTCACGGAAGGTTCTCTTCACTTACGCCGCCAGTTCCACAATGCCCGCGCCGCCCATGCCGCCGCCGATGCACATCGTGATGAGACCGTAGCGGCCCTGGCGCCGCTTGAGTTCGTTGATGATGCTGACGGTCAGCTTCGCGCCCGTCGCGCCCAGCGCATGGCCGAGCGCAATGGCGCCGCCATTGACATTGACACGGTCGCGCGGCAATTCGCACTGCCGGATGACCGACAGCGCCTGGCTGGCAAACGCTTCGTTGAGTTCGATCAGATCGATGGCGTTGAGTTTCAGGCCGGCCTGCTTCAGCGCCTTGGGAATCGCCGCCACGGGGCCGATGCCCATGATGCCGGGCGGCACGCCGCCGACCGCATACGTGACGAATCGCGCCAGCGGTTTCACGCCGAGTTCCTTCATTTTTTCGCCGGACATCAAGATGACGGCGGCGGCGCCGTCGCTGCGTTGAGATGTGTTTCCGGCCGTCACCGAACCTTTGGGATTAAACGCGGGCCGCAAGGCGGCGAGTTTTTCCAGCGAAGTGTCGCGCCGCGGACCTTCGTCCGTCTCGAAAACAAACTCCGTGACCTTGCGTTTGCTTTTCTCATCCAGCGTCACTTCGCGACCGCTGACGGAAACGGATTCCTCCTTGAATCGTCCCGCCTCGATCGCGGCGATGGCCTTCTGGTGGCTTTCGTAAGCGAACGCGTCCTGGTCTTCGCGTGAGACTTGAAATTTGCCGGCCACATTTTCGGCGGTCAGACCCATGGCGAGGTAGGCGTCCGGCATCTGCTCCACGAGGCAGGGATTGGGCGCCATTCTGAATCCGCCCATCGGCACCTGGCTCATGCTCTCGGTGCCGCCGGCGATGACAATATCCGCCATGCCGCTCATGATGCGTTGCGCGCCCATCGCGATGGCTTCCAGGCCGGAAGCGCAAAAGCGATTGATGGTCACGCCGGGCACCGTGTCCGGCAGTCCGGCGCGCTGGCAGGAAATGCGCGCCATGTTCATTCCCTGCGCGCCTTCCGGCATCGCGCATCCGATGATGACATCTTCGATCTGTCCGGGAGAAATTTGCGGTGCCCGTTTGAGCACTTCCTTGATGACCAGCGCGCCCAGGTCGTCCGGGCGAACGGTTTTGAGTCGTCCGTTGGGAGCTTTGCCCACCGGCGTGCGCGCCGCCGACACAATAAAAACTTCTTTCATATTAATTCCTTAATGGTTTTCCGGTTTTCAACGTGTGTTTGATGCGTTCCATCGTTTTGGCTTCGCCGCAGAGACTCAAAAATGCCTCGCGTTCCAGGTCCAGGATATATTGCTCGGAGACAAAATGCAACGAGGTCAGATCGCCGCCGCAAAGGACGTGGGCGAGTTTGCCGCCGATCTTGTGATCGTGCTCGCTGATCTGCCCGGCCATGCGCATCTGGTAGAGGATCATCTTGAACATCGCCAACCCGATTTCGCCAACGGCCGGGATGTCATCCCGTTGGGGTTTGGGCTGGTAGCCTTGCTCCGCCATTTGAAGAACTTTGGCCTTGGCTTCACCGATCAGCCAATCGCGATTGAGCACGATGGTCGCATCGCTCATCCGCAAATATTTCAATTTGGCGGCCTCGTGCGCGCTGGTGGAAACCCTGGCCATGCCGATCGTTTCCCACGCGTGCTGCAAACCGGGGAAATAATCCACGTCGGCGGAACGCGGCAGATGCTCGGTGCAGCGAATCAACATTTCCTTGGTGCCGCCCGCCGCGGGAATCAGCCCGACGCCGACTTCCGGCAGACCCATGTAAGTCTCCGCCGCGAGGACCACGTGATCCGAGCCCATCGGGATTTCACAGCCGCCGCCGAGGGTGTAACCGTGACAGGCGGAGACCACCGGCTTTTCAAACTGGCGCAACGTGGCGGTGGCCTGCTGAAAAGTGTGGATGCTGGCGTTGACGTCGTCCCACTCCTGATTCTGGATCTGGGTGGTGACCAGCAGGAGGTTGGCGCCGGCCGAAAAGTGGTCGCCCTGATTGCCGATCACGAGGCCCGCAAAATTCTTCCGCACCTCCTCGAGCGATTGCTTCAACATCGACAGTTGATCGCCGCCGATCACATTCATCTTCACGTGAAATTCCAGGCACGCGACATCATCGCCGAGATCGATCAAACTCGCGCCGGCATTGCTGTGAATGACTTTGTTGTCTTTCCGCAACATGGGCAGGCTGATGGCTTTTTTGGAGACGGGCACGGGAACGTAATCGCGACTGGCCAGGTCGAAGAAGAACCGTCGCGCGTTCTGAACCTCGTAAAAGGAAGTCTTGCCGGCGGCAAGCAGGTCACGAACCACGGTCGGCACTGCGCGCCCTTCTTTTTCGAGACGGGCAACCGTCTCGCGGACGCCCAGGGCGTCCCAGATTTCAAACGGGCCGAGTTCCCAGTTGAAGCCCCAACGCATCGCGTTATCAACCGTCACCACGTCATCGGCAATTTCCGTCAGGCGGTCGGCGGAATAACAAATGGTGGCGCTGAGATGCTTCCAGGCAAAGTCGCCGGCTTTGTCGGTCGCCGCACACAGACCCCGGAGACGTTCGGCGGGATCGGCGGCCTTGGCGACGGTTTCGAGTGAGGGAAACTGGGCGCGTTGGCGCGGACGATAATCGAGAGTTTTGTAATCGAGGGTGAGGATTTCCCTTCCTTTCTCGGTCTTGACCCGTTTGTAAAAGCCCTGGCCCTTTTTCTCGCCCCACCAGCCGCGCTTGACCATTTCCACGATGTAATCCGGCAGCGGATAGCGCGCAATCTGGTCGTCATTTTTCAACTGCTCGGAAAAGTTTTGTCCCACCTGCACCATGAGATCGACGCCCACGATATCACCCAGCCGATAGGTGGCGCTCGCCGGGCGGCCGATCGCGCGGCCGGTGATCGCATCCGCTTCGTCCAGCCCCAAATCTTCCTGCACAGTGAGCCAGTGGACGTGTTGCATGGCGAAACAACCGATGCGATTGGCCACAAATCCCGGTGTGTCCTTGCAACGCACGATGCCCTTGCCCAGAACATTTTCGCCAAACTCGGTAAAGTGGTTGAGCAGCCGGGGAGCGGTGTCGGTGTTGGGGATGATTTCC
>PLJQ01000384.1 GCA_003140275.1 Limisphaerales bacterium | reverse complement strand
TCCCGAGCAGCGCATCCGCTTTTGGAGTCCAGCGGTGGCCGTGGGATGGTATTCCAAAATGAAGTCTTCTTCTTCTGGCCACGCTCGCGGCGGGCCGGTCCAGCCGCCGCGCCACCTCCGCATCCGAAGCCGTGCCCAACAGCGCATCCTCGCCCGGTTGCCAGGGCTTTTGGGGAGGGAGCACTCTACGGCCGGGCAGGAAAATGCCGCGCCGGTGGCGGCGATGCTTCACCGCCAGCTTGCTGATTCCCAGGAGCGCCGCAATCTGCGCATCCGGGCGCTCGGACAACAATTTGTCGTCGGCCGCTGTCCACCGGTGTTTCTGGGGATTGAAAACGGGAATTCCTTTGGCGGCCCGTCGCCTGGCCACGCTGTTAACGCTGCGGTTCAGCCGCCGCGCCAGTCGCCGGTCCGGCATGGTGCCCAGCCCTTCTTCTTCAAACCGGGTCCAGACTCTCCGGTGAGGGCGAAACGGAGAGATGCGGTGTTTGAGCCGACGCCCGGTGATCGATTGCCGACAACAACCGAGGCGTCGTGCCAGCTCCTGATCGCTCATGGTGCCCAGCAACCGGTCCGTCTCGGCTGTCCACAAGATTTCAGAGGGCATGGGCAGGTTTCTAAATCGGTACCGGGAGCATGTAAAGTCCGATCCGAGGCACCCGCTCGACGGCGTCGTGGCAGCCGGACGGGCCGAAGAAGTGGAGGCGCCGGTCAGGAAAGATTTGTGCCACCGTGCTCGGGGCGCATCCTGACAGTGCCCCCCGATTGCAAACAGGCCGGGNNGGGGTAGTGTCAAGATGCGCCCGCACCACCGATTTTGAATTTCAGGCTTGACCTCAGCTCGTGGCGCAATAAAGAGAACATGAGGGCGGGCCAGATGTAACGCGTGTGCGTTCCGTGTCTGCCCTCATGTTGTTTTTAAGAATGAAAATTCCAACACTGAGTGGCTGGGTGCTGGCCGGATTCATCTTGTCCGGCTTCGCACAACCCAGGCAAGCTGCGTCACCGGCTGCGGACCCATCGGCCGCGAAAGACCCGGCTTTTGACCCGGTCACCGACGATCCAAAACTTCCGCGAGTTTTGTTGATCGGCGATTCCATCTCCATTGGCTACACCGTCCCCGTCCAAAATCTGCTCAAGGGCAGGGCCAACGTCCATCGCATCCCGGACAACGGCGGGCCGACGACAAATGGTCTGGCGAAGTTGCGGCAATGGCTGGGCGACGGCCAATGGGATGTCATTCACTTCAATTGGGGATTGCACGATTTGAAGGTCATGCCGGACGGCCAGAAACAAGTGTCGCCGGAAGCCTATCAAAAGAATATGCGCGAACTGGTGCGCCAATTGAAGGTGACGAACGCAAGATTGATCTGGGCCAGCACCACGCCGGTGCCGGCGGGGAAACTCAGCCCCCCGCGAGGCGCCGCTGACGTTTCCGTTTACAACGCCATCGCCAAAAAAATCATGGATGACAACCGGATTGCCACCGACGACCTCTACCGTTTGGCGTTGCCGCGGTTGTCAAATATCCAGCGGCCCGCGAACGTCCACTTCACTCCGGAAGGTTCAGAACTGCTGGCCAGGCAGGTGGCCGCGAGTATTGAGTCCGTATTACGCAAAAAGAAATGAAACCATCTACGGTTGAATTCTTCTTGGCCATGTCCGGTCCCGTGCACCAACTGTTTTTCTGCCCAAAAGTCAGGGCTTGGCTCAAACTGCGTCCAAGAGACTCGCCACGCTCAACGCGTCGGCGTGCAGATACCGGACTGTCGTGCGCAGAGGGAAGCAGTCTGATAAACGACCCGCCGGTTCGTATATCAATGGAAGTTTTGTTGATTAAGAACAAGTTGCAACTTTTGGGTGGCCACGAAACATTAGATTGAATCGTGCATATCCGGTTTGTTGACAATGCAGCCAGGACTGAGGTGCCAGAGTCACGGCAAAGTTCGCCAGCCTCATGATCACTGCTACTCGGAGGCGGCCTGGCAGTCCTCAAAGCGTTCTTGTCAANNTCGTTGATTAAAAGTTAAGCGGCACTACACACTATGACATTTCTTCGTTACTTCTTCTTCGTTCTCGGTGCCGCCATTCTGACTTCCATCGTCGGTGGCGTGTTTGCGTCGGTCGTGGCCCTGATTTCGCCTGAGTTCGTCAAGGGCTTGTTCTCACCTCCCGACGGCACATCACTGCCACGATACGCCGCAGCAGTTGGCGCGATCTGGGGAGTGTTCCTTGGCGCAGGCGTTATGGGTTTCTGTCTCGGCCTGATGACGCTTGTGCAGATCGCCAAAGTTTTCACCAAGAAAAAAGGAGATGACGATAGCCATGCCGCTTAACAAATCGCGTCAGCCAATGCCGGTTGGCCACCCTGATTGCAGCCGGACGCCCTCGGCCCGGCATGGCTACGCTTCACGTTAGGCGCAAAAAGTGACACGCGAGCATGAGCAATCTTGGCGATTTTCCTGAAGACTGGTTGAGCAGGTTGCTGCGGTATTTTGGTTACTTTCTGTTCGGAGCATTGCTGGGCCTTATCCCTGCGGCATTCCTTGTTGCGGCCACATCTGCACCGCACATCGCTTGGAGGATTCCGATTATCATTGTCGTCGGCTCTGGAGTCGTGTTTTGTTTGCTCGGCATTCTGACGCGAGGAAGTTTTCTTGGCTGGCTTCTTCGCTTGTTCGGCAAAGATATAGACNNAGGGTTCATGAGTCAAGCGTTAAGTGAAGGGTTTCACGTCTTTTTTCTTAGAGCCTGTTTGAAAACCTTATTCTCAGCGTGTGAGGTGTGGCCAGGGTTGGTTTGGAGTCCACGCTTTATCGTGTTTTCCGCCGGGAGCAGCCTAAAGGCTGGACACCAAACTGGAGTTTTCAAAAACGCTCTTAACGGCGGTTTTTGATTTTGCTCCGGTCAGCGTCTCCATCCGCATCGGCGTTGGATTTGAGTCCAAACTCTTCCTCCTATCCGCACGTCAGCGCTAGGCTGAGTGCAATTAATCCTATGCGATCTTGAGGCAGACGGAGCGAGGCGGCTCATTCTAACCAGCGGGTCAACGCTCATTGACCCAAGGCCGCAATCGAGCGCGGCAATGAGTGTTCGCCAAGAAAGGACGTACGATGGTTGCGCGCTTCGAATTATTTTGAGCGCGAAGTGAGTCTCGGAAAGAAGCTTGAACCAACGTTTCTCCGAGCGCAGCGAGCCAACTTTGTTTTTCGAGGGCGAACGGAGTCCAAGGGTGTTGCCACTTTCACTCCGCCACGATCTTCGCCAGCAGGGTGATGGCATCGTTGACGAGGTGCTTGCCGAGCATCTGGAAGAAGTGGCCTGAGCCATAGCGGACGTTCCACTGGGTGCGGTCGATCTCAATTTGCGCAACCGTGGTGAGCGCGCCGTCGGCAGCCAGCGACACAATAGCCGGATAAGCAATCGAACGGCTGACGCCTTTCACCGTCAACTGAGCCGTCATGTCGTAGTTCGGCGCACCTGGCGTCGCCTGGGGGATACGCTTTGCCGAGAGGATTTTCAACTCGGCGACCGGGTGGCGCTGGACATCGAAAAAGTCGTCCGACTTGAGATGCGCTTCCAGCATCTGGCGCATCGCGGGGTTTTCAAGGTTGCTGTTTTGAATCGAGCGCATGTCGAGCGCCACCTGGCCGCCCGCAAGCTCTCCACCCGCAATGCTGACGTGTCCACGGTCGATGCGAATCGTGCCGCGATGCGTCGTGTTGAGGTTGCGGCCGATCCATTCGAGGGTGCTCTTGTCCGGGTTCACGGAATATCTCCTGTCCTCCGGCGTCCGTGGAGCGGAGGGCAGCGAGCCATCGCCCTCGAACGTCGCGCCCGACTGCGCCCACGCCGCGCGACCGCCGCGGAAATCGTAGATTTGCCGAAAACCGGCGCGCTCGAGCTTTTCGGCTGCCACTGCGGAATCAAGCGAGCCATTGCCCGCGCCGTAAAGCACCACGGGCCCGTCCGGACTGATGCCGAGCGCCCCGACCTGGTTGAGAAAGGTGACTTCATACACGGAAGCGCGGCGCGCACCCGGCAGCCGTTGCGCGTGGAAATACTCTTCCGGCAGCACATCGATCAGCGTGAAACGGCGCTGCTCGCGCATCCAACCTTGCAGTTCTGCGGCATCGATTATGGCAGTCATCGCATTAGAGGGGGTTCAGCATTCACTCGACTATTGGAATCGCATTCGGGCTCGTCCGTCGATTCATAAATTGAGCATGAGGCCTGGCGCTTTTTAGCGTGGTGGCCGATACGCGACCCATTTCGTTGGGCTGCTGCCGTGTCATACTTTAACTAACCGTAAATCCCAACCAACTAGTCGCGATGCCAAGCGCAGGCGTGTGCCTCCATCATTGGTCCATTTGCCCGCTGACTCTGAGGAAACTGTGATGGTCGCTTGATGTGCAGCGGTATCAAAAGTGAACTGCTTGATCGAAGTTGGAGACAGAGTATTGCGAATGAATTCCTCGATCGAGTTTGACCATTTGATAATGTCCATGTGGTCACTGGAAGTTTTCACTATCGCCTTGACCCGCACACCATTCTGGCCAACGCACGACGACACCGGGCACACGCCGGGATCGGCAGAATGAACGGCGATCATACTCCGCCGACCTGCCGACCTCCCAATAGCTTTAATTTCAACGACGCCATTCGCAATCTCTGGCACATGCTCCTGAAGGAGGCGCCGAGTCTCATCGTTGTCGTCTAATGGTGTCTTCATGGTCATAGCTGGAAAGTAGTTTTACCTTTCCCGTGCGTCCACCCGAATTTCCGAAACGCTTCAAGCGACTGCACTGGCTTGCTTCGTCGTCGAGAGCGACCGGCATCCGCGCGCGGCAACGAACGTTCACCAAAAAAGGACGTACGCGGGTTGCCCGCCTCGAATTGGGTTGACCCCGACGCAGCGCATCGGGGGAACTCATTGTTGTAGCATTTTCACCAACAATTTCTAATCTAGCGATTAAGCATCCGGATATGAAACGCGATCTACTGTTCACACTGGCTTTGATCATCGCCTTCGCGGTTGGGTATTTCACCGGCTACACGAATGTCCTCGCACCGTCGCCCACGGAGCGGCCACAATTGGACCCCGTGTTTGCGAACACGAATGGTTGGTGGCTGAGACATATGGAGGCCATGACGCGTGAAGACCAGCGGACTGCGTTTGTCAGTTTCCGGGCATTGCGTAGCATTGAGCACGGCGAGATTCAGCAGGCGAGGGAGTCCTTGGTTGCACCGCTCGCCAATTTTTATCGGAGGTATGGCCCGGCAGACCATCCTCGGGAGCCGCTGGACGACAACGCACTGGGGTTGTTGCGGGCGATTCGCAATTTCAGCCAGACCAACACCCTGCTCCGAGCCGAGTTGGAAAGGCGTTATGATGATTCCAAATAAATGATTGCCGGGATGCCCGACTGAGCGCAGCGATGCTGATTTTTTCTTTCAGGAGCGAAGGGATGCAGTCTCATATACGAACCGACGGTTCGTATATCAATGAAAGTTTTATTGATTAAGAGCGAGTTACAACTTTTGTGTGGCGACAGAACATTGATTGAATCAACCGTGCTTATCCGGTTTGTTGACAATGCAGCCAAGACTGAGGTGACAGAGGCACGGCAAAGTTCGCCAGCCTCATGATCACTGCTACTCGAAGGCGGCCTGGCAGTCCTCAAAGCGTTCTTGTCAATGAACCGGATATGCACGGAATCAACGAACCGGCGGTCGTATATTCAAGGACAGTTTTCCTGATTATGAACCACTTACAACTACCGGATTCGGTCGAGAGACTGATTTCAATATACGAACCGGCGGTCGTTGATTAAAAGTTAGGAGGCTGCCGGGACCCGTTATGAAGAATCCGAACACAAAAGATTGGCTGATTGATTCACTGATTGTTGTTTGCCTCACCGGTATCGCGGTTTTTCTTTTGCCGCTGGTCTCGGCTTGGTTCGTGGGGATTTCGCTTCATTTGGGACGCACGTTATATTGGGTTCACTCGATTGCACTCGGTGATTTATTGCCTCACATCATCATTGGGTGTTTGCTTGGTCTTGTTACCGCTTGGCTCATCCGCCATCGAACGCTGTCAGTAGCATCGTTGCCGGCGGTTCTGTTCTGCATATTTTACGGCCTGTATTTTTCCTTTGGACCAGAGCCATATTCTTGGGGGCAGTCACGACGTGATTCCGTGCTTGTTTGCAGTTGGCTGCTCTTGATTATTGCGTCATTATTTTGTGCGAGATTTATTTTGCAACGACGGGCAGCCTCCTAACAAAAGTGAATGCAGCGAACCCGCGATCACGTTGCGGTTGCGGAGCGGACGCCACGGGCGTCGGGTCGCTGATCGTTTTCGTTGATATGGCTTAAAT
>PLJQ01000027.1:188-4275 GCA_003140275.1 Limisphaerales bacterium | reverse complement strand
TCGAGCCAGAGGCTCTGGCCCAGGTCGTGCAGCTTTTGTGTTGCTTTCATGATGTTCGATTGATGTTTCCAGATTACGATTGCGGCTGTTTGAATCAGCGGGTTTCATGGGCGACTCTTTCGCCGTTCTGCAATCCAAACGCAGCCAGTTTGGCGCAGGTGGATTTGTAGTCCGTGTGAAGAATGCTTCGAATCCCCAAACCTTCTGCGATTTGGACGAAGAGCGGGGTGTTTTCGATATAGACAATCTGCCGCGTTGGTGTCTGGGCGATGTCCAGCGCCAGCTTGAAAATATCCGCGTCCGGTTTTCGGAGACGAACGAAGCAGGAGGAAATGAAAGCATCCACAAACCCGTCCAGCTTGAACTGTCGAATCCGATACGCATTCAGTTCGCGGGATTCGTTGCTGACGGCGATAATTTTCAATTCATATTTGGCTTTCAGGCTGCGAACCAGTTCAATCATCCCCGTGTAAGGTTTCGACTGCGTGAACATGAAGCGTCGAAACTCGGCGCGGGTGAACGGACGCTTTTTATAAAAGACCACCCGGTCTAAATATTCGTTGAAAGTGGTTTTGTCTTCCTCTTGAGTTTCGAAGTTCAAGCCATGCCTCTCCTCCATCTTGGCTCTATCCAGCTTAAAATGTTTCGCCGCCCGTTGGCGGGCATGATGATCCCAGCCGTCAGTGAGCAGGACACCGCCGATGTCCACAAATAATGTTTTGATCTCTGGGCTTTTTTTCATGTGGTCGCCGCCGGTCAGCTTGGCGAAATCGATTTCGTCATTGCCTGATACATCATTTCCTCGCTGAAGAACGGTGGACCATATAGCTCGTAGCCGCTGCTTAGCTTTTCATTAACTTTACGCGCCAGCTCCTCGTGGGTTGCGGCATCGGCGTGAAAAGGCACCGCGACGATTGTATATTCGATTGGAGTTTTCATTTCATTTTGAGTCCCGACTTCTTGCCCTTCGTCCTATAAGGCGCTGCCAATTCGGTCGGCAACGGCCAACGGTGTCCGTGAGCCAGCAACCCCTGGGCATCCTCCGGTCCCCAGGTGCCGGCGGAGTAATTGGGGAAATCGCCCGGGGGAGTAGCCTGCCATCCGTTGAGCACAGGCATCAGCAACTGCCAGGCCGCTTCCACTTGATCGGCGCGCATGAACAGCGTGGCGTCATTTTTCATGACGTCCCACAGCAGCGTCTCATAGGCGTCGGGGGAAGGCGCGGCAAAGCTCTCGCGATAATTGAACCGCATGTCCACCGGCCGCAACTGCATCTTTGGCCCCGGATATTTGGCCTGAAAGCCCAGCACGATGCCCTCTTCGGGCTGGATCGAAAGGACGAGCCGGGACGGCTGCCAGCCGAGGGAGGCTTCGGGCGGGAACGACTGATGCGGCACCGCGCGGAATTGAATGGAGATTTCCGAAACCTGCTGGGGCAGACGCTTGCCAGTGCGCAGGTAAAACGGCACGTCCTGCCAACGCCAGTTGTCGATAAATAATTTGAGTGCGACGAACGTCTCGGTTTGGGAATCAGGCGATACGCCGTCTTCTTCCCGATAGCCGGGCATTTTTTTGCCAGCAGTGTGACCGGAACCATACTGCCCGCGCACGGCGCATTGCGAGATTGCGTCGAGTTGAATCGCCCGGATTGCGTGCAGGACGTCCACCTTTTTGTTGCGAATCTCGTCGGCCTCGAAGGAGACCATCGGCTCCATCGCCACGAGACAGAGCAGTTGCATCAGATGATTCTGCACCATGTCGCGCAGCGCTCCGGCGTGGTCGTAATAGCCGCCGCGGTGCTCGACGCCCACCGTTTCGGCGACGGTGATGGTTACATAATCAATGTAGCGGCGGTTCCAGATGGGCTCGAAGAGCGGGTTGGCAAAACGAAAGGCCAGAATGTTCTGCACCGTCTCTTTGCCCAAATAATGATCGATTCGGAAGATTTGAGATTCCTCGAAGCTGGCAGCGAGAACGGCGTTTAAGGCGCGTGCCGATTCCAAATCGTAGCCGATCGGCTTCTCGATCACGATCCGTGCCCATTTGCGATCCCGCGCCAGCCCGGCCTTGCCGAGGTATTTTGGGATTTCGCCGAACATGCTTGGCGGCGTGGCCATGTAGAAGATGCGATGCGCTTTGGTTCCCCATTCCTTTTCCAGCTTTGCGCATTGTTTGCCCAGAGTCGTGTAGGTTGGCAGCTTCTTGAAATCGCCCTGCTGGTAATGGATGTGTTGCGCGAACTGATTCCACGCAGCGGCTTTGGCTTTCCCGAACCGGGAGAATTGATTGACGCCATCGTGCAGCCGATGGCGCAACGCCTCATCGCCGAACTTGATTCGGTCCACTGCGATGATCGCAAACTGTGCGGGCAAGCTACGATCCTGCGAGAGGTCGAAAAGAGCCGGGATCAGCTTGCGCCAGGTCAAGTCACCGGCTCCTCCAAAAATGACGAACACCGTCGGTTCGAGTTGGTCGTTTGGTTTCATTTCTTTTCCCATTCAGTGTGAAACGTGCCCTTGGCATCTGTCCGCTCATAGGTGTGGGCTCCGAAATAGTCGCGCTGGGCTTGGATAAGATTGGCCGGCAGCCAGGCGCTGCGAAAAGCATCAAGATAACCCAACGAAACCATCAACCCCGGAATTGGCACGCCGGATTCGGACGCGTAGCTCACGATGCGGCGCAAATCGTCCTGATGCTCGATGAGCTTGCGCGACAGACTAGGATCCAGCAGCAGATTCGGCATGTCACGCCGCGCATGGAATGCCGCGCAGATGTCTTCCAGCAATGCGGCCCGAATGATGCAGCCGCCCCGCCAGATCCGCGACACGGCTTCCAGGTCGAATTGGTAGCCGTATTTGCCTGAAGCCACCGTCAAAAGCGCCATGCCTTGCGCATAGGTGATGACCATCGCGGCATAAAGCGCGCGGCCCAATTGCTTGATGAACGTGTCGCGGTCGCCGGTGAAGCGTCGTATGGGTCGCTGATAAATCGTGCTGCCCTGCTCGCGTTCCTTCTCGAACACGGACAAGTCTCGCATCGCGACCGCCAGATCAATTGTCGGAACCGGCACTTGCAGTTCCATTGCGCTTTGTGAGGTCCACATGCCAGTGCCTTTTTGTTTGGCCACGTCGAGGATTTCGTCAATCAGCCGTTTCCCGGTTTTCTGGTCTTGCTTGGAGAAAATATGGCTGGTGATCTCCACCAGATAGCCATTGAGTTCACCCTTGTTCCATAAAGCATAGACCTCATCCAGTTCGTCGTCGTTCAAACCGAGACCGCGTTTCATCAGGTCATAGGTTTCGGCGAGAAGTTGCATGACACCGTATTCGATGCCGTTGTGAACCATTTTCACGAAGTGGCCTGCCGAGCCAGGACCAAGATAAGTCACGCAGGGATCGCCATTGACTTTCGCGGCCGCCGCTTCAAGAACGAGACGGACGCGTTCGTAGGCATCCTTCGGCCCGCCGGGCATGATGCTCGGTCCGCGACGCGCGCCTTCTTCGCCACCTGACACGCCCACGCCGAGGAAATGGATGCCTTTCGCCACCAGGTTGCCAGCGCGCATATCGGTGTCTTTGAAATAAGAATTGCCGGCATCAATGATGAGATCGCCCCTGTCCAGGTGCGGCAACAAATCCTTGATGACCGAATCCACTGGGGCGCCGGCGGGCACCAGCATCATGATCGCCCGCGGTTTTCGAAGCAGCGCAATGAAATCAACGATGTTCGCCGCGCCGACGATCTTGCGTTCGGCTGATTCCTTCCGCAACGCTTCGACCTTGGCCACATCCTTGTCATAGCCCGCCACCGCACAGCCGTGGTCGGCCATGTTCAGCNNNTAACTTTAGGCAAGTTCGTGAATGTTGTCCAGGGTGAAACCCTATGCGCGCATCCCAACCTCTCCTGGAGCGGATGCGCCGAATCGGTCCACTCCAATCACATCACCGTCGTCGCCCACATACTTGCACCAGCCTCGCGCCACGCCTGCTTCGACTGCAAGTCGTGCGCGCGCTGTTGGAGGAAGAACCGAGTCGCGATACTCTTGAGACTGGGTCTCGAACAACTCCCAGCTCGGCATGGATACAAT
>PLJQ01000027.1:0-121 GCA_003140275.1 Limisphaerales bacterium | reverse complement strand
GCCATCGGGAGCATCGGCCAAAACATACGCTCCGCGCCGCAAACCATCCGCCGCGGCAAATTGGGCGCGGTCAAGCATGGGCACATTCTGCCGTGTCGAGATAAGCGCGACTGGCCGATTT
>PLJQ01000462.1:254-5504 GCA_003140275.1 Limisphaerales bacterium | reverse complement strand
GGCCACGTTCACCGGCGTCAACGCGGGATTCGACGCCGTGCTCGGCGCGCGCGGCTCGAAGTTACAACTCGTGCTCAACGCTGTATTTCATCTCGAAGCTTCGCCCGGCAATCTAGCGTGGCAGGATTTTCTCGACATCAAAAATAATCGCGGGGTTCAACTCGCCGTGCCGCTTGCCGTGGGCGATAACTTTCGCGGCTATCGGCTCGTGGGCACCACGCCCGAACTTTTTGAGAAGGCCGAATTCGCGCCGGGAAAACATTTCACGCTCCAGCCCGGCGGCGGCTGGTTCGACCCGGAGCGGCGCGAGGCGGTGGTCGGCGATTTTGCCGCGCACAAATTGAAACTCAAAGTGGGCGACACGTTTCATCCGTTTCACGGTTTGATTTTCGACGAACAAAATCAGCACGCGGAAACTTACGTGGTCATCGGCTTGCTCAAACCGTCGAACACGCCCGCCGACCGGGTGATTTGGATTCCGCTGGCGGGCATTCAGCGCATGAGCGGTCACGACCCGCGCGCGGCGACCGACGTGAGCGCGGTGCTGGTGAAACTCAAAGGGGGCAACGCAATGGCCGGCTTTCAGATGGACATGATGTATAACAAGCAGGGCAATCGTTTGACGTTCGCGTGGCCGATCGGGAGCGTGATGGCGGAGTTGTTCGACAAGATCGGTTGGTTCAATCGCGTGCTGACGCTGGTTTCATATCTCGTCGCGCTCGTGGCCGCCGGTTCGATTCTGGCCAGCATTTACAATTCGATGAACGAGCGGCGGCGCGAACTCGCGATTCTCCGGGCGCTCGGCGCTCGGCGCGGCACGGTATTTTCCGCCATCGTATTCGAGGCCGCCGCCATCGCGGGGCTGGGCATCGCGGCGGGCTTTGGCATTTACCTCGCGTTGATGACCATCGTGGCTGGAATTATCCGCGCGCAGACCGGCGTAGTTCTCGAACCGTTCGCGTTTAACCCGGTGATGCTCTGGTCGCCCGCGATGTTCATCGCGCTCGGCGCGCTGGCGGGAATCGTTCCCGCCGTGAAAGCCTACCGTACTGATGTCGCGGAAAACCTTACGCCTCATTCCTAAGATGAAATCGAAGCCCATGAAACAAATCTCTCTGCTCTGCGTCGCGCTCGTTGGCGCATTGCTTTTCGGCTGTTCGAAAACTGACACCGTTCCGGCCGCGAAGGAAACGGCGCATCATCATGAACATAAACCACCGCACGGCGGCACGCCCATGGAACTCGGCGAGGAGGAGTATCATGTCGAGTTCGTCCTCGACGCATCCGTTTGTAAATTGCAAGCGTTCGTGATGGACGGCGAACTGGAAAAGTTTGTCCGCATCGCCGCGCCATCGCTGGAAGTCACGGCAAAAGTTTCCGGCCGCGAGGAGAAATTAATCTTCCAACCCGTTGCCAATAACGCGACCGGCGAAAAAGTCGGCGACACTTCACTCTTCGAGGCGCAGGCCGATTGGCTGAAAACCACACTGGTGTTTGATGCGGTCCTCAAAGAAATCACCGTTCTCGGCAAAACTTACACCAACGTTTCATTCAACTTTCCGAAAGGCAGCGATGAGGGCGCAAAAAAATAGCAAACGCCGCCGCGCCGCCGCGCGAGACAACCGCAAGTCTTTGCGGGGAATTGCGGCCGGGGCTGCCGCCGGGCTGATTCTCGCATTGGTCGTAATCTTCACTGTGCCCATTGGCTCACCCCGCCAGATGGTGGAAGCGCTAATGGTGCGCGGCGAGAAAGTCGAGCCAGCAAAACCGGCAACAACCCATTCCGCTTCAGCCGCCAATGCGCCGGCCAGTTCATCCAATACCGTGACCACAACCCTTCCGCCCACGAGTCAGACTTCTGCGCCTGTTCTATCTTCAAACACACGCCCGGCGCAAGTGGCCGCTGAAGCGACTACCGCTGACGGGCAAAAATATCTGCCAGTGTCTTTCGCCCGGCTTTCGTCGTTCACGTTCAAAGTCACCGAGGAAATCGCCGACGCGAACGCCGATCCGGCAACTGCTTCGCAGAAAACCCGCGAACAATTTCCCGATACGGTCAAGATTCTCTCCGAAATACAAGTGGCGATCACCGGGTTCATGCTGCCCATGCACGTTACTCACGGGCTGGCGACGGATTTTTTGATTTTGAAGAGCCAGTCGGCGTGTTGCTACGGCGTCATGCCTCGCATTAACGAGTGGGTGATTGTGCGCACCACCGGCAAGGGCGTGAAGCCCGTCATGGACGTGCCGGTAACGGTGCAAGGCACGTTCCACGTCGGCGAGCTTCGCGAGGACGGCCATTTGACGGGCATTTACGAACTCGACTGCGACCGGCTTCTGCAAACGAATGGAAAATTATAGAACTGATCCTATGAAAACAAAACACACTCCAATCACGGTCATCATCGCTGGCGTGATGACGTTCGCGCTTAAAATCACTACGTTGGCCGGGCCGTTCGGTTCGGTGATTCCGGGCGGTGGCGGACTGCTAATGGGCGCGACCCTTACCCAGCAACCGGGCTTGCTCTGCGCGGTGGTGTCGCATGTCGGCATTTACGACTCTTTGCGAACGGAATTGGAACCTAACGGCGAATTCAATATCACTGAGTTCGGCACGGTCAAAGATCCGCAACAATTCAAGGCGCTCCACGCTTATTCACCTTATCACCGTGTTGTGGATGGCACTCGTTATCCCGCCGTGTTGCTGCTGACCGGCGACCACGACGGGCGCGTCAACCCGTTTCACTCGCGCAAAATGGTGGCGCGCCTGCAAGCAGCGAACAGATCAAAATATCCGATCCTGCTGCGCACCATAGCGGCGGCTGGTCATGGAATGGGCACCGCCCTCGATGAGCGTGTCGCGGAAGAAGCCGACGCGTTTGCATTCTTGTTCGATCAACTTGGAATCAAATACAAGGCAACTTCCAAATGAAAAGGATCGGCCAACCCGGGCGGGCAGCCAAGATCATGGTTAGATTGCTTATGGAACGGTCTGAAAACACATCAAGCGGCTCTGGCGGCGCTACGCAACAGGAACGGATTGCGGTTGTGCAGCGCGTGGACGGCTCGCTTACCGGCGTCTGCCGCGTGGAAGCCGAGAGTATCAGCCGCGCACCGGAACATAATTACTCCGTGCCATTCAACATCACGACGTGCCAACCGAAGCGATAACAGAAACCATTCTGGCTTTTTGTCTGGCCGTCGTGGGCGGGGTGCTGGGCGCGACGCTGGCCCATTCGCACCGACGGTTGTGTGCTCTCATCAGTTTAGGGGCGGGGACATTGCTGGGCGTCACGGTGTTTGGGATTTTGCCGGAAAGTTTTGAGGCATTACCCTGGTGGGTGCTCTTGCTCGCGCTGGCTTCGGGCTATGGGGTCTTTTTCCTCATCACCAAATACGTGTATCACGTTTGCCCCGCGTGCGCGGCTAGCCATTTCGACGATGCCACAACTCATCGGTTCAGCGAGATTGCGACCGCGATGATGATCGCGTTGGCGATTCATAGCACGGTGGACGGTCTGGCCATTGCAGCCGGTCAGGAAGCGCATGAGACACAACACACCGATGCGGGACAAATCGTGGGTGCTTCGGTTGTGTTCGCGATCTGCGTGCATAAAGTGCCGGAAGGTCTGGCCTTGGGCGCGTTGTTGCTGGGGGCTGGATTACGTCGCGGCGGCATAATTCTCCGCGTGACAGCAGTGGAATCAACGACCTTGCTGGGCGGGGTGATCGGATTCTTTTTCTTGAGGAATGTTCCCGACTTTTGGGTGGGCATTGCGCTGGCACATGCGGGCGGCGGATTTCTGTATCTGGCCGCGCATGCAGTGCTGGGCGAAGTCATCAAGCACGACAAGGCAATTGTACTGACAAATTTCGCCGTCGGCTTCGGCTTGCTCGGAGCGTTGGCACTGCTGCTACGGTTATTGTGAAGAAGGGTTCAGCCTTGAATAAGACGTGTTCTGCAACTATGTAAGTTATCATGCATACGACCGAAACTTCTCGTTGGAAACACCACCATGATTTTGGTGGTCAGTTTGCAGCCGCAGAAAAAAACACCCGCCGCGTTCTTGTCCTGACGGCGGCGATGATGGTGGTGGAGATCATTGGGGGACTCAGGCTGCATTCCATGGCTCTGTTCGCTGATGGCTGGCACATGGCCACGCACGTAGCCGCCTTTTTCATTACTGTCGGCGCTTACGCTTTTGCCCGGCGGCACTCCAGCAACACTCGCTACAGTTTCGGCACCGGCAAAGTTTCCGTCTTGGGCGCTTTCACCAGTGCCATCGTTCTGGGAGGTATTGCCCTCTTCATGGCTGGCGAATCTGTCAACCGATTGCTTAATCCGCTCCCCATTCACTTCAACCAAGCCATTGTTGTCGCCTGTGTGGGCTTGGCCGTCAATATTGCCAGCGCGCTGCTCCTTAAAGACCACGATCATCAACATGGCCACCACAACCATAGCCATCATCACGATCTCAATTTGAAAGCGGCCTATATTCACGTCGTCGCGGATGCGGTGACTTCAGTCCTGGCCATCATCGCCTTGACGGGTGGCAAGATACTTGGCTGGACATGGCTCGACCCGCTCATGGGCATCGTCGGCAGCGGAGTCATTGCTCAATGGGCTTACGGTTTGGTGCGCGACACCAATGTGATCTTGTTGGATAGAGAACCGGAGAACAGCGATTTGAATTTAGAAGTTCACAAAGCCATCGAAAGCGATGGGGACACCTTCATCACTGACCTGCACATCTGGCAAATCGGAGTAAACAAGTTTGCTGCCATCATTTCGGTCGTCGCGCATGAACCGAGATCACCTGCGGCTTACAAGGAGCTCCTTAAAGAACATGAGGAGTTGGTTCATGTAACCGTGGAAGTACAAAAGTGTGAAATCGAAGAAAGGGCTGAGACAGGGCTGGTCAACGTGGCTTGACGAACCGTCGCTCTTTCAAAACTTTGAGCGAAGAATGCATTGTCATGAATGCAGATGAATCACTACTCGAGCCGATTGCCCGCCATTTTTTTCTTAAAGCCATTGGCTATGAATCACCCTTCTGGCTCACCTTCCGGCAGGCATTACAGCTTGGCGGCACCGTGCGCAAGGGNNTCGTCTTTTGGAAACAGACGACCTTTGAGGACAAAGCATCGGGCGAGCAACAGAAAAAACGGCTGCTCCGCTTTTACCCCGTATTCAACGTGGCGCAGTGCGACGGACTTGAACCATGCACCGCGCCGGTGGCGACAACCGTG
>PLJQ01000462.1:0-180 GCA_003140275.1 Limisphaerales bacterium | reverse complement strand
ATATGCCACCCTCTTCCATGAACTGGTTCACGCCACCGGCCATGAGACGCGGCTCAAGCGGGCCACGCTCACCGAAAGAGCCGGTTTCGGTTCCGATCCTTACTGCAAAGAGGAGTTGATTGCTGAAATGAGCGCGGCCTTTCTGTGTGGCCACGCGGAGATTGCCGAGCGGACGATTGA
>PLJQ01000138.1 GCA_003140275.1 Limisphaerales bacterium | reverse complement strand
GATACGGTGTCAATCTGCACCCGTTGAAACGTTGAAACTTGACCCGCAAACAATGAGTTGCCGTCGGCTTGTTTTCGCTTAAAGTTTTAAAAGTAATGCCCTGATTAACCTCTGGGACATTTCAAGAATCATTTTCGACGAACTGGCGTGTGTTCATTCCTCGCTGCTGCTGAGGCGGGCCAGCACGTTGAAATCTTCCAAAGTGGTGGTGTCGCCTTTGATCTCAGTACCCGCGGCAATTTGTTTGAGCAGACGGCGCATGATTTTTCCGGAACGGGTCTTGGGCAGCGCTTCAGCAAAGCGAATGTCGTCCGGCTTGGCCACCGGGCCGATTTCTTTGGCGACATGATTTCGCAATTCGTCGCGGACACTCTGGTCTGCTTTTACGCCCCCTTTGAGCGTGACGAACGCGACGAGCGCCTGTCCCTTTAATTCATCAGGACGACCGACCACAGCGGCTTCGGCGACTTTATGATTACTGACCAGCGCGCTCTCGACTTCCGCCGTGCCGATGCGATGACCGGCCACGTTGAGCACGTCGTCAATGCGACCGACGATCCAGAAATAACCATCCTTATCCTGACGGCAACCGTCGCCGGTGAAGTAACTGCCTTTGACTTCGCTCCAATAAGCCTCCTGGTAGCGTTTGCGATCGCCCCACAGCCCGCGCAACATGCTTGGCCACGGTTTGCGGATGACGAGTTTGCCGCCACTTCCGCGCGGCACCGGATTGCCCTTGTCGTCCACCACTTCCGGCAACACGCCGAAAAACGGCAGTGTGGCGGTGCCGGGTTTGGTCGGTGTGGCGCCCGGTAACGGTGTAATCATGATGCCGCCGGTTTCGGTTTGCCACCAGGTATCAACGATGGGACAACGCTTGCCACCGATGGTTTCGTGATACCAAATCCAGGCTTCAGGGTTGATCGGTTCGCCAACGGTGCCGAGCAGACGCAACGAACTGAGGTCATGTTTCTTCGGCCATTCCACGCCCCACTTCATGAACGCGCGAATCGCTGTTGGTGCCGTGTAAAGAATCGTCACACCGTATTTTTCGACGATGCGCCAGAATCGATCCGGCTCGGGGAAATTCGGCGCACCTTCGTACATCAGACTGGTCGCGCCGTTAGCCAGCGGGCCATAGACGACATAGCTGTGGCCCGTTACCCAGCCGATGTCGGCGGTACACCAGAAGAGATCCGTTTCCTGCAAGTCGAAAACGTATCGTGTGGATAATTTCACATGGACCAGGTAACCGCCAGTGGTATGAAGAATGCCTTTTGGTTTGCCGGTTGAACCGCTGGTATAAAGGATGAACAACGGAGCTTCGCTGTCCATCTTTTCCGCCGGGCAATGGGCGTCCACGCGGTCCAATTCCCGATGCCACCAGACATCGCGTCCCGCTTCTATATGCACCTCGTTGCACGCGCGGCGCAACACGATGACTTTTTCAATCGTCTTCGCCAGCAGATTCCCGCGCTCGTCATTGAGCGTGAGTGCTTCATCGACGTTCTTTTTGAGTGGCACCACCGCGCCGCGACGGAACCCGCCGTCCGCAGTGATGACCAGCCTGGCCTGCGAATCATGAATGCGGTCCGCCACCGATTGCGCGCTGAATCCGCCGAACACAACGGAATGCACGGCCCCGATGCGAGCGCAGGCCAGCATCGCCACCGCCGCTTCCGGCACCATCGGCAGGTAAATGAGCGCGCGGTCGCCGCGCTTGAGACCGTTTCGCTTGAGCACGTTGGCGAACTGGCAAACTTCGCGATGGAGTTGTTTGTAGGTGATCGTCCGCTCTTCACCGGGCTTGCCGGGGGTGGCCGGCTCGCCTTCCCAGATGAGCGCGGCTTTATTCGCCGTGGGCGTGTTGAGATGGCGGTCGAGACAATTGTAAGCGACATTGAGCTTGCCGCCGACAAACCATTTGGCAAACGGCTCTTTCCATTGCAGCACCTTCTTCCACGGTTTGAACCAAACCAATTCATTTTTCGCCTGCCGTCCCCAAAACGCTTCCGGCGAGCGGATCGAATCGTTGTAAAGTTTGCGGTAGTGAGCGAGGGATTTGATGTGGGAGCGTTTGGAGAAATCTTTGGGCGGCGGAAAGACGCGTTCCTCTTGCAGATAGGAAGTGATATTGACGGGTTTTTCGTTTGCGGGCATAAAATTATCAGGAATTTTTGCTGTGCATTTTAGGGAGGCGTGGCTTTATGAAACCCGTCGGCTGATCAACCGCTGTACATTCGGAGTTGTTCGCTAAACAAACTTGGTTTGGCCGGGCATGGCTATCGGTGCCACGGCCAACGACGAGTTCCAATCAAGCTTTTCCGGCACCAGACGTTCCTGCGAATTAAGGGCCATCTCCCAGGTAATTTCCTGACCGGTGTAGGCGGCCATGCGCCCCATGATCGCCAACAAGGTGCTGTGCGCCAGGCGAACGCCATCGTTGATGACGTTGCCGGAGCGAATGGATGCAAAGAGTTCGTCGTGCTCCACCTGATACATGTCTTTGTTCGGCCCTTCATAGATCCATGATTTCTCGCCAGTGATTTCCACTGGCACCTTGGGACGCGCGCCGATCACGCCGTTTCCTTTGGTGCCCATGAGATAATCGGCGTTCTGGCTGTAGCAGCCGCTGATTTGGCGCTGCCCCACGAACGCGCGGACGCCGCCCGCATACTCGTAGTTCACTTCCATGTGGTCGTAGATATTGCCTTCGTAATTGGGCATCTGCCGTCCGCCGACCGCCACGGCTCTGAGCGGCGGCATGTCGTGCATGGCCCAGGCGACTTTATCCACGCTGTGAACGGCCTGTTCGACCAGGCCATCGCCGCCGAGCCAGCCAAAGTTATACCAGTTGCGCACCTGCCACTCCACATCGCTCATGCCCGGCTTGCGGGCGTCGGCGGGCGGCATCGGTTTGACCGGGCCCGTGTAGTACGTGGCATAAATCGCTTTGAGGTCGCCGATCGCGCCGCCCAGCACGCGCTTGTAAAACTCGCGCCGCGCATAATCGTAGCGCCAGCAAAAGCCGGCCACGAGGGCGAGGTTTTTCTTTTTCGCTTCCTCCACCGAGGCGAGCACGGAGCGAACGCCCGGCGCGTCGGTCGCCACCGGTTTTTCGCAAAAGATGTGTTTACCCGCGTTCACCGCTGCTTTGAGGTGTTGCGGACGAAAGCCCGGCGGCGTCGCCAGAATCACGACATCCACGCCGCTGTTGATGACCTGCTGATAGCCATCCAAGCCAACGAAGCGATGGTCGGGCGCGACCTGGACTTTGTCGCCGATTTCCTTTTTGAGCGTGTCCAGGCTGTTATTCAGTTGGTTCTCGAAAACATCGGCCATGGCGATAAGGACGACGTTTTTGTCCGCATGCAACGCCTGGTTGGCGGCGCCGGTGCCGCGTCCGCCACAACCGATCAAACCGACTTTCAACTTTTCATTGTTGGGTGCAGCGGAGGCGATGGACGGAAAGCCGAGCGGTGAAACCAAAGCACCGCCAATCACAGCGGCAGAAGAGGTCTTGAGAAAATCCCGGCGCGAAGTTTGTTTGTCTGGAGTCTGGTTCATATTGTTTGGCAGATAAAAATGTGGCCTTAGCCTTGATCTGGGATTGATATTCGTCAAGCAAAGAGGCGTGAGGATTTTCTTCGACGGCGGCCCGACGCTTCTGGCATAATCTCCGGCCGTAAACCACGAGAGCCTGGCATGAATGTAAATCGAACACCGACACCGGCACCGTAAACTTAACCAACTTCATGACTATGAAAATGACCCGAAAAGATTTTCTCCTTCGTTCAAGCGTGGCGGCCTTGCCGCTGTCGATAGCCGGTGCCGCGCTGGCCGCCGAACCGACTCCGGCTGCGCCACCATCATGCGGCCTTTTTCATTTCAACGTCCGAAATTATGGCGCCATCGGCGACGGAAAGGCGAAGGACACCAAGGCTATTCAGTCCGCCATTGATGCCGCTGGAAAGGGCGGCGGAGTCGTTTGCCTGCCGCCGGGAAAATATTTGTCTGGCACGTTGCGGCTCAAGAGTCACGTTACCGTTTATCTGGACGCGGGCGCAACGTTGATGTCCAGCCCCGACAAGGATGATTTCGATCCGTACGAGAAGCTGGACTTCAAATCCTACTCCGATAATGAAACCACCGATTTCCACTATGCGCTGTTGCGTGGACAGGACATCGAGCATGTCGGCGTCTTTGGTCCCGGTACCATCGATGGCAATCGGACCAAACGCGGCGGTCCGAAACCAATCGCGCTAAAGAACTGCCGGCATATTGCCGTGCGCGACATCACTTTGCAAAACTCACCCAATTACAACATCAGCCTGCTCGGTTGCGATCACGTCAACATCGAAGGCGTGACGATTCTGAACGGCTACTGCGACGGTATCGATCCCGATTGCTGCCATCATGTGCGCATCGCCAATTGTTACGTTGAATCGTGGGATGACGCGATTGTGCCCAAGGCCAGCTTTGCGCTCGGCTATCGGCGTTCCACCGAAAACGTGACCGTGACCAATTGCGTCCTCGCCACGGCCTGCAATTGCTTCAAGTTGGGCACGGAATCGAGCGGCGACTTCAAGAACATCACGGTCAGTAACTGCACGATGTTTGCGCGGCCGGATTTGTGGAAGAATCGCAACCCGAGTTCCGGCATCTCGCTGGAGATGGTGGACGGCGCGAGCGTCGAGCGGATCGCGGTTTCCAACATCGTCATGGTGGACATCGAGTCGCCCATTTTTGTCCGGTTGGGCAATCGGGGCCGCGCGCAGACGGTGCCCAAGCCGGAACACTTGGAAGGGATTTCCATCTCGGACATCGTCGCGACCGGCGCGCAACGGGCCTCGTCCATTACGGGCATTCCTGGTTTTCCGGTGCGGCGCATCACGCTGAAGAACATTCGCATCTCGGCCATCGGCGGAGGCACGGCGGAACTGGCGCGCAAAGCCATGCCGGAACTCGAAAACAAATATCCCGACGCCGACATGTTTGGAGACTTACCCGCTTACGGTTTGTTCTGCCGTCACGCCGAAACCCTCGTGCTGGATGGCGTGCATTTTCATCTGGAGAAACGGGATGCCCGTCCGGCTGCAATCTTCGACCAGGTTGAAGATCTCGATCTTCTTTCGTCGAGCGCAGTACCGCCGTCGGGCGGCGAGCCGGCGATCTGGTTGCAGAACGTGCGGCGCTGCTTCATGCAAGGAGTACGGGCGCTGGCCGGCACGAAAACTTTAGTCAAGTTAAGCGGTGAAAAGACGGCGGGCATCCGGGCGGTTGGAAATGATTTCAGCGAAGCCGGACAGGGATTCCAGCGCGAAAACGAAGTTGCGGAAAAGGCCCTCCGGCAGGAAGCGAATCTCTCGCCTGGCTGATCAACCTTCCAGGGTTTCATAAGTTCCAGTTGGTGAACTGAGATTCCCGGCGCGCTGCAATTATGATTATGGCAAACAGAAATCGGCGGGAATTTTTGAAGCAGGCCGGGGCCAGTGTGGCCGGGATGGCG
>PLJQ01000358.1 GCA_003140275.1 Limisphaerales bacterium | reverse complement strand
TCTCCGCCGGGCTGGAAGCCCAACTCTAGGACAGCCAAGATGGCTGACGCTACAGTTTTCAGCGTGTGAGGCGTGGCCAGAGTTGGTTTGGAGTCCACGCTTTAGCGTGTTTTCCGACGGGAGCAGCCTAAAGGCTGGACACCAAACTGGAGTTTTCAAACCCGCTCTCACCGCGCTGGCCTCTCAAAGCGCCTTGAACTCAGCCCGGATGCCGCGGTCGTCGCAATGCAGGATCGCTATGCTGCGCTCCAGGTTGAAGCGCGGCTGGCCCGCGTATCCCGGATTGAAGTAAAGCGTCTTTCCAATCCTTTGGTTGAACGGTTTGTGGGTGTGACCAAACACAACCACGTCCGGATTTTCGCGAAGGATGCGTTGCCTGATGATTTCACCGGGGGCGCGCGGATCGACGATGTGATGCGCCAGAAATGTGCGGCCGCCCAGTTGCACCACTTCAGTTTCGTTGAGGTGCAGGTCCGCGTCGGTGTTGCCCAGCACGGCCGTGACCGGGGCGATTTGTTCCAGTTCAGAAATCAGCCACGGCGGGCCGATGTCGCCGCCGTGCAGGATGTGATCAACCCCCGCGAAAAGCTTCGGAATCCGCGGATCGAGATGCCCGTGGGTGTCGGAGATGACGCCGATTTTCATGGTGTGCGTAAAACGTGTTGGATCTTTCGTTCAGACCTCGCCGTGTCGTTAACGGATCACGCATCACGCACCACCATCCCTCTCACGCCTTGGCTTCTTCGGGCTTGTCCCCGTCGGTTTCTTCCGCCGGCTCCCCCTCTTTTTCTTTAAGGCTCTCCGCCGCCTCGCTTATTTTCATCGAGCCGACAAACAGCGCGGTGAAGAGGCCGCCACTAAGCAGGGTGTTACGGAAGAACTCCAGTGTGGTGGGATGAAAATCAGGCCGCCCAACGGTCAGTGCCTGGAGCCAGCCCGCCAGGGTCCTGGCATAGCCAGGATCGTAGAACCACGAAGCGGTGTTGCTCACGAGATAGAACAGAATTCCCCCCAGCAATCCGCCGCCGACGAGCTTGACCCAGTTCATCTGCGGCTTGAAGCAGCGGCCAATTGCCACAATGCCGGCGAAGCCAGCCAAGGTCAGCAGCATGTAGCCGTTCAGCGGCGGCACGTGGTAGTAGAAAACGTTCAGGAGGACATCCGTGACGAGCAACGTGCCGAGCGGCAGCCACCAGGCCATCCGACGTGGGAAATAAACTCCGGCGCAAAATGCCAGGGCGTACGCGGCGCTGAAATTCCACGGCATCAGTCCCGGCAGTCGCGTCAGCGCGAAAATGACGATCAGTACCAACGGCAGTCCATACTTTTCTTTCACAGTCACAGATGATACGCCATTCCGAGGCGATGACAAGCTGGACGATTGTAATTTTCGCATCAGCCCGGATGGCGATCATCTGCGTGTGCGGAAATGCGACGGCGGGCAGATTTTACCGTTCGGTGTCCACGCTTTAGCCGGAACCATGCAGTTAAACAGAACGCTCGCCCTCACCCCGCCCTCTCCCCCTGGGAGAGGGAGAACCTTGCGGGCGACTTGGAAGACTCACCGTTTAGTGACATTTTCCAGCGCGGGAAATGTGAGTTCCCTCTCCTGGGGGGAGAGGGTTAGGGTGAGGGCGAACCCATTTTCTACTGCATGAATACGGCTTTAGCGTGCGTGGGTCGTGCTGGCCGGCTAAAGCCGGGACACCAAACGGCTTTTCCGTAAACGCTCTAACAAACGCATGGAAAAGTTATTCGAAATCATCCACGAAGATCACGAACTGCTGGTGGTCAACAAACCCGCCGGCCTGGTCTGTCATCCCACCAAAGGCGATGTCTATTCGAGTTTGATCAGCCGGGTTCGTTTGCACCTGGGCGCGGCGGCGGACCTGCACCTGGTCAACCGCCTGGATCGCGAAACCAGCGGGCTGGTTCTCGTGGCCAAAAACTCCGGCACCGCCCGGTTACTGCGCAGGCTTTGGGAGGACCGGGCCGTGCAAAAAGAATACCTGGCCATTGTTCACGGCCAGGTTCGCGACGAACGGGGCACGATTGACGCGCCGCTCGGCAAGGATGCACCCAGCCGCGTCGCCATCAAGGATTGCGTGCGGGCGGACGGGGCGCCGTCGCAAACGGATTTTTTTGTCGATCGCCGCTTCACGCGGGCGGAAGGAGATTTTACGTTGTTGCGAGTGCGGCCGCGCACCGGACGCAAACATCAAATCCGTATTCATCTGGCGCACTGCGGGCATCCCATCGTCGGCGACAAACTTTACGGTGGCGACGAGGATTTGTATCTGGCGCTGGTCGAAGATCGCCTCACGCCGGAGCAACGCCGCCGGTTGATTTTGCCGCACCACGCGCTGCACGCGCGGGAAGTGAGCTTCACTTTACGTGGGCAGGGCGTTCAATTTTCTTGCGAGCCGGAGCCGTGGTTCAGGGCGTTTGCTCGCGGCTGACGGTGACGGACGCAGGCCGCCCTTTTCAGCGCGCGGCGCGGGTATTGCCGCCCGCTTGTCGCTGTTGCCGCTCCCGTGTCACCACGCGCGCGAGGTAACCCGCCTGTGCGTCACCCGGATTCTGTTGCAACGCCAGTGCGGTGAGTTGTTCCGCCTGGTCCAACGCTCCGGCGTCAAACGCCGCGGCCGCCTGGTCCAAAGTGGTTCCGGACGCTCCGGGCGGCGGCGACGGTTGCGGAGTCTGGAAAATACACGGCACGCTTGCGCTTGAGGGATTGCCAAACAAACAGCCGTACAGTTCTCCATTCACCGTCGAGAAGGTGCTGAAGAGGAGTTGCGTATTCCCTAACGGCAGTGAGCGGAGGGCCGCGCGTTTGTCCGCCGGTGCGAGCAATTGCTGCCGGGTCCGCTCATCATAACGATCCAGCATGCGGGATCCAATCCCTATGTAGAACGCCAGCGGCGCGGCGTATTCCAGCACTGGGAAAAGATCGCTTTGGATCGGGCCATCGCCCGCGATGGCAAAGCCGGTCCGCTGGGACGCCAGTTGCCGCGCTAACAGCGCCTCCGGGGAGCGGATATCGAGCATCCCCAGATCCGTCGCCACGCGTTCGATGGCGAAACCCTGCCGGAATACTTCCGGTCCGGTGGGCCACGGTTGCAGCGCGCCGAGCATCACGATGTCACCGTTGCCCGTGTCCCATACTTCAACGAACGGATACACCGAGCTGAACGTGCGCAACACCAGACTGACAATACCGTCGTACATTTCATACACGTGAAACCATTGTGCCGCGATGCCGCCGGGTTTCAGGCGACTGGCGACAATTTCGTGATATTCGCGGCTGAACACGCTGCCGACGCCGACCGTCCACGGGTTCGACGGCTCGGTGATAATCACGTCGTAAAGTTGCGGGCGGAGTTTGAGCACCGTGCGCGCGTCCTCGCGCCACAAGTGTGTGCGCGGATCGCTGAGCACGTGGCGGTTCCAATCCTCGAAGATTTTGGACGCCTTGATGACCGGTTCGCAGTTTTCAGCAACGACAATCTGTTCGACGGGATAGGCCAGCAAAGCCCCCGCAGTGATTCCCGAGGCCAGGCCGAGCACAAAGACATCCTTCGCGCCCGGTTTTGCGAGCAGGGGCAGATGTGCCACCAGCAATTGGGTGTCCATGTCCATTTGCGTTCCGGCATCCGGTTTGCCATTGATGCGCAAACCGATTTGTGCCGGTCCGATGATGCCATCCACCTGTTCCACGGAGACGGTTGCGTCCGGTCCATCCTCGTAAAAAAGGATTTTCATGTGTTGTTTCCGCAACGGCATCAGTCGCGGTTCGAACTTGGTTTCCACTACGCGGAATATCCCCGAACTCATCACATGCCGCCAGCCTTCGTCCCCAAAAATAAAAAGCGAACCGACGAATGCGGAGACGGCCACCGTGCCTGCGATCCCCGTGCGCCAGCGGCGCCGGCACGCAACCACCAATGCGACCAGGCCCAGTGCCAGCGCCAGCACCCCAAAGGCGTTGCGCAATCCCACCTGCGGCATCAACACGAAACCTGTGAACAGCGTGCCGACGACCGCACCGAGGGTGTTCCAGGTGAGCAAGGCGCCGACTTTCGCTCCGAGCGGCGCGCCGTCAGCCGAAACCGCGCGGATCATCAGTGGCAGCACCGCGCCGATACAGGCCGCCGGGATCCCAAGGATCACAAGCGAGATGGCAGTCGTGAGCAACTGGTGATAGACGTAACCGACCTCCGTGCGTCCAAGACCGGTCCGCGCAATCCGGTAGAAATCCACCCATCGCTCAATGTTGAACACCAGCAGCGCCACCCATGCCGCCGCAAGGCACAACAGCAGGACGATCACTCGTTCGCTCGAACGGCCGCGACGATGGGACGAGGCAATCCAGGCGCTGCCCAGTCCGATGCCCAGAATGAACGCGATCAGCACCACGGCAAACGATTGCAGAGAGGAGCCAAAAATCAGCGCCAGCGAACGCGACGAGAGCACCTCCAGGCCCATGGAAACCGCGCCCGTTATCCCCACGATGACTCCGGCCCAGTGCAAAGTTTCCGGTGACGCGGCGTCGGATTCGGTGGCGGGCGTGGGTTCAGCGCTCCTTAACTGTGTTGGTGAACTGAGGCGGCTGAACGAAATGGCCGTGATGCCAACGATGACGTTCACCGCCGCGGTTATTTGCAGCGTCCTCAGCATCCCGAAGTTTTGCACGAGCCAGAATCCGGCGAGCGCCGAACCCACGACGGCGCCGAGACTGTTCACCGAATAAAAACGCGCCGCGCGACGGCCGGGATCGGAAGATGATTTTTGCAACCACGCCGCCATCAGCGGCAGGGTGCCGCCCATCAAAGTCGTCGGCCCGAGCAACAGCGCTGCGCTCAGTATGCCCTTCAATCCCAGCAGCAACCCCGCGCGTTCGACCAGGTGAGCTCCCAAGGCGACGAAGCAGCGGTCGGCCATCCGGTCGAAGGCCGGGAAGAATAGCGCGTAAATCCCAATGATGATTTCCAGGCAGCCGTAAGCCTGCACCGGTTGTCGCAACCGGTCCGCCCAACGGCCAAAAATCCGGTTGCCGAGCGCCAGGCCGCCCATGAACACGGCCAGCACCACCGTCTGCGCATAGATCGTGCTGCCGAACATCTGGGAAAGAAATTTCGACCAGACCACTTCATAGACCAGCGCGGTCGCGCCAGACCAGAAGAACAACGCCAGCACCATCCACCCGCGATTTCGTGATTGCATGAACCTAGGTAACGTCAAGCCCGGTTCACTGGCAAGTTTGGATATCACAAAGTAGGAGACTCTAATTGAAAACTAGAAAACGAAAGTGGGCAGGTGGGCAGGTGGGCAGGCGGGCAGATGCCATTCTCACTCTCCCACCGGCCACCCTCGTAGGAGACGACGTAAGGAGACTCAAATCAGAAGTCGGAAGTCGGAAGTCGGAAGTCGGACCCGCCTGCCTCGGCGCGGGCAGGAGTCGGAAGCCGGAAGCCGGAAGTCGGATTGAAGACCCATCGCTCCGGCTCTCTCCCCGCTCGTCCCTCGCGGGGAGAGACAAACTGCGGTCACTTCACGTTCCAGTTCGATCAGGGGAATCAAGTGCATAGCCCTATTATTCTGTTTGCGAAACCCGCTGTTCTCTGGCACTAGATTTCGCGTCATGCACCTCCTGCCATTTCCCAAGCACAATCGGAACGATGACGGCGCGCCCGGAGAGACGCGCCCTGCCTTCGGCTCACGGGTAGGGCGCGACCTCCGGGCGCGCCGAAGTCACCGAATTTCACAGGGAACGGGCATCAACCACACGTTCCTTGGCCTGCTGGCGGCGCTGGTCTTCGCCGCCGGCGCGAGTTGCAAAAAATCCGAAACCAGTGTGCCGCCGGCAACTCGAGCGGCATCGGCGTTGTCACCGGACAACGTCGCCCGCGTACATTGGCTGGGGAAACAGAGTCTTGGGGTCCAGGCCAGCGCCTACTATTTCATGCGCCTGTGGGGGCTCCCGGAAAGCGCGAAGCTGGAGGCGCAGACACTCGACAAGCTCTCACTTGCTCCGTGGCGATTGCTGCGCGGCGAGCCTGCGGTTGCGAATGCCCCGACGGCATTGGTGCGTCCGCTCCTTGAGAACCTTTTGATGGCCGAAAGTTACCTCGAGGCGCGACAATCGGCGGCCCGGCCCATTGAAGTGGCATGGGCCATCCGCACGGATGATCCCCACGCAGATTTGTGGAGAACCAATCTGGCGGTTGTGGTCGCATCGCTGACGGGTATCCAGACATTGGTTTTGCAAGACGGTGGTCGTGGCTGGTCGATGACGAACCAGGACGCTTCAAAACTTGTCCAACTGACGCGCGTGGGCGAATGGACGGTGGCGGGTGTGGCCCAGCATACCAACGCCCTGCTCAACGAATTCGTTGCCCGCATCCAGCGCGACGGCGCTCCGTTTGCTGCGCGGGCAACAAATTTCTGGCTTCAAGCTGATCTCGATCTCTCGCGTGTGGCTGGCGCGCTTTCAAATACTTGGAATCTAACCGCGGACTTGCCGCGGATTTCCGTGCGCGTCACCGGCGACGGTGGAAACGTCCTGACCTCTGGCGATCTAACCTTCGCGAAACCACTTCAGCTTGAACTGGAACCTTGGAACATCCCAACCAACCTGATCCGCGAGCCACTGGCCACTTTCACCGCCGCGCGTGGCTTCAAGCCGTGGCTGGCCGGGCAAAAATTTTGGACCGACCTGTCGCTCGGCACGCCGCCGGGCCAGTTCTACTTTTGGGCGTTGCAGGGGGTTCCGTACCAAACCTATTTTGCCGCCCCGCTGCCGGACGCCAGCAACCGGGTGCAGCAGTTGACCGGGCACTTGATGGAAAAGGCCAACCCTTGGCTGGCGTCGCATAACTATGTCAGCTTTGAACGCTCGCCAGACTCAAATGGCGCCACTTGGGGGAAGCTTCCCTCAGTATTGCCTTTCATCAAATCCGTGGGCGTGGGCCCGGGCGCAATGGTCTTCGGCGGATTACTCGCCGATGCGGGCGCGGACACCCACCGCCCCCTGCCTGCCGGGTTGATTCAGGACGTGTTGCAGCGAACGAATCTGGTTTACTACGATTGGGAGATTACCGGACCACGAATCGACTCGTGTCTTTACCTCGGTCAATTTCTTCGCCAAATCTCCCGCCATGCCTCGCTGCCCCTTGACTCCGCCAGCGCGGCTTTGCTGGGTCCACTCGTGATCAGGCTGGCCAGTTGTGCGACTTTGGTCACTTACACGGGAACGAATCAACTCTCATTCATTCGCAAGTCCACCGCGGGCTTTACCGGAGCGGAGCTGCATCTGCTGGCCGATTGGTTGGAATCGCCCCAGTTCCCGCGCGGTTTGCACACCTTCCTCGCGCCCCCGGATGCGCCGCCCGTTGGAGGGCCGCCGCCAACCGTCCCACCGGCGAAACCCTGACCGCTGTCGTGTGAACGTAGAGAACAATCGATTTACCACGCGACAGACGATAATTCTCCCTCTCCTGGAGGAGAGGGCCGGGGTGAGGACGAGCGTTCCTCAAACTGGATTTTGCGAAGGTTGAAATGATGACGGTTGTTTTGTTGGCTCGCCCTCACCTTGATCCTCTCCCCCAGGAGAGGAAAAAGTATTTGCGCACTCGTTTGAAAATTATCTCGTCTCACTTTGTCATCCCCTGCTGCTGGACTTCGTTTCCGAAGGCGATCGTTTTACCACGTGACGGACGATGATGCTCCCTCTCCTGGAGGAGAGGGCCGGGGTGAGGACGAGCCTTCCTCAAAATGGCTTCTACGAAAGTCAGAGGTCAGAGGTCAGAG
>PLJQ01000502.1 GCA_003140275.1 Limisphaerales bacterium | reverse complement strand
GCTGACGATGCGTATGATGCGCCCCCTGCAACCTGAAACTTCCAACTCGCCTTGCGCGTTGGCCTGGGCTAATCTATTCGTCTTGTCGCGAGAAAAATTTCCTGGCGTTGTCTGCGTTCCTTCGCGGCAATGCGGTTTTTTGAATTTTGCATTTTTAATTTTGAATTGAAGTGATGACCAGCGCACAAATCCGCCAGTCGTTTCTCGACTTCTTCAAGTCGAAGCAGCACACCATTGTCCGTTCGTTCTCGCTCATGCCGGATAGCCCGAACCTCCTGTTCACGAACGCCGGCATGAACCAGTTCGTGCCCATCTTCCTCGGCCAAAAGAACTCCGACGTGAGTAAATGGGCCGGCGCGATTCCTCGCAGCGATACCCGCGCCGCCGACACCCAAAAGTGCATNNGCGGCAAGCACAACGACCTCGACGACGTCGGCCTCGACACCTATCACCACACGTTCTTCGAGATGCTCGGCAACTGGTCCTTCGGCGATTACTTCAAGCGCGAAGCCATCGAGTGGGCGTGGGAGTTGGTGGTCGATTCCTGGAAGTTTCCGGCAAATCGGTTGTACGCCACCGTGTTCTGTCCGTACCTGGGGCAGCCCGGCTGGGCGGACAAGTGGCGGCAGGAACTGGAACAGGTCGTGGTGGTGGCCATGACGTCGCCGGACTTCATTGCTCCCAATCCTGATGCTTCCCCGTTCGAAATCGCGGATCAGGAGGCGGCGATGTATTGGGCGAAGAATTTCAGGGCGGCCGGCCTCGACCCGTTCATCCATATTGTTCCCGGCAACAAGAAAGATAACTTCTGGATGATGGGCGAAACCGGCCCGTGCGGCCCGTGCTCCGAACTCCACATCGATCTCACGCCCGCCGGCGACACCCAGGGCGCGCTCGTGAACCAGGGCGACGCCCGCTGCATAGAAATCTGGAATCTCGTTTTCATTCAGTTCAACGCGGAACCGGGTAACCGGTATTCCCGGCTGCCTGCCAGACATGTGGATACCGGCATGGGCTTCGAGCGCGTCACCAGCATCATGCAAGGCACGAAAGACCTGAAGGATTTCGCCAGCGCGAAAATTTCCAACTACGAAACCGACATTTTCCGCCCCCTCTTCGACGCCATCGAAAAACTGAGCGGCAGGAAATACCGCTCAACGCTCCCGCCCGCCGATCTATCGACCATCAACTCTCAACAATCAACCGATGTGGCTTTCCGCGTCATTGCCGACCACATCCGCACGTTGAGCTTTGCGATTGCCGATGGCATCCAGCCCGGCAACACCGACCGCAACTACGTTTTGCGCCGCATCCTGCGCCGCGCCGTGCGCTACGGTCGCACGCTCGGCTTCCACGAACCTTTCTTCTACAAACTCGTGGACGTGCTCGCCGACACGATGGGAGACGTCTTCCCCGAAATCCGCGCCAAAAAAGGGCAGATGCAGGATGTCATCAAGCGCGAGGAAGAGGCGTTTAATAAGACGTTAGATAATGGGATTGAACGTTTCTATTCCTTGTTGACGTTAGCAATTTACCTTAAGCTGATGCCGCTTTGTAGCGGCAAGAGATATGATGTTGTGTGGAAAAATTTAGTAGCTGGCCAAGTGGGTCCAAAAGAACAGCCATATTTCAAAGTAGATTTGGAAAAAGATTTTCTGCCAATTCTCAAAGAGCATGGACTGACAAATTTCGTTTACCCTGGTGGTGCAGCTTTTGAACTTTACGACACCTACGGCTTCCCGCTCGACCTCACCGAGTTGATGGCGCGCGAGCGCGGTTTGACCGTGGACAAGGAAGTCTTTGAAAAGTTGATGGAAGAGCAGCGCAACCGCGCTCGTACCGCAAAGAAAAAGGAAGTCATCGAAGTCACAAAAATCGATCAACCGACTCTTTTCGTTGGGTATGATGTTCTGATGGCAAAAGGCAAAACCTTCGGGTTAGTTGGTATCAGAGAAAAAGGAAAACTGCTCCGATCATTCGCCACAACATCAACGCCGTTCTACGCCGAGATGGGTGGCCAAGTGGGTGATACTGGAACGATTAGATTGGAAGGTAAAGTTTGGCACGTCATCAATACAGTTCGGGCAGGACCTGGTCCAGCTTTCTGCCACGTTTTGGCTGAACCTGAGTCTGATGAACTGAACGATATTGGCAAGGAGGTCGAGTTAATTGTTGACCGCGATCGCCGCAACGCCATCCAACGTCACCACACTGTCACGCATCTCTTGCATTGGGCGTTACACGAGGTGGCCAACCGCGAGGCTTCGCAGAAAGGCTCATTCGTCGGCCCGGACAAGTTGACCTTCGACTTCAACAGCGCGCCGCTCATGCCCGCGCAGGTCGCCGACATCGAGAAACTCGTCAACGAGCGCATCCTCGAAAACGCCGGCGTGAGTTGGACAGAAGTCCCTTACGCAGACGTGAAGAACCGCCGGGACGTGATGCAATTCTTCGGCGACAAATACGGCGACACGGTCCGCGTCGTCCAGATTGGCGGCAGGGCAGGGGAGTTGAACGGGTACTCGATGGAACTTTGCGGCGGCACGCACACCCGCGCCACCGGCGAGATCGGTTTGTTCCGCATCGTCGGCGAGAACGCGATTGCCGCCGGCGTGCGCCGCATCGAAGCCATCGCCGGCCTCACCGCCTACGACGTGATGAAACTCGACCGTGAATTGATCAAGTCCGTTGCCGGCAAAATGAACTCGCCCATCCACGAGTTGGAAAAGAAAATTGAGAACCTGCTTGCACAGCAGAAGGAATTGGAGAAGCAGGTGAAGACCGCGATGCAACGCAACGCCTTGAACGCCGCGAGCGAATTGCTCGGCGCGGCGCAAACCGTGAGCAGCATTCCCCTCATCACGCACAACCTCGGCGACGCCGACGGCGATTTTCTGCAAGCCATCGCGGATTCACTCAAGGGGCGGTTCAAGGGTGTGGTGGTTCTTGGTGGTTGCGGCAACGACGCCGTGTCGCTGGTTGCCACCGTCTCGCCCGAGTTCACCGCGAAAGTTCAGGCGGGAAAAATCATTCAAGCGATTGCACCGATTGTCGGCGGCAAAGGCGGCGGCAAGCCGGACAACGCCCGCGGCGGCGGCAAGGATGCGAGCAAATTGGATGAGGCATTGGCAAAGGCGAGGTCACTATTGTAATCTTTTAGCGAGTCATGCAGTCTGATCAATAATTATGAAAAGAATCATTTACCTGGTGCTTGTTTCGTTGGTGCTGGCAAGCGGCATGCCTGTTCAGGCAGCCGGTTCATCCAAAAACACCAGGCATGTGGGTCGCAAAGCGGGCACGCACCACGGCAAACACTACAAGCAACACCAGGTAAAGCGGCAGCTTCGGAAGCACGCCAGGCGCACCTGAAATCGCTGTTCAAAGGCGGGTGCAAACCCGGCAACGCCTGCGGCGGCGGCAAAGACGCGAGCAAGCCGGACGAAGCACTGGCGAAGGCGGATAAATAAATTGAACGAAGCTTTGACTTCAGCGTCTGATTTGTTAGAGTGCCGGGACTAAACCTTAACTCCGTGGTGAACGAAATATTATGAAAAAACTTATTGTGTGTTTGATGGCGATGGCTTTCGCGGTGGCGGTCCAGGCGGGCGAAGGCAAGGCGTGCAAAGACAAAGCGGCTTGTGCGGACAAGGCCAAAGCCCAAGCCAAGGCTGAGTGTGGCGACAAGGCGGCCTGCTGTAGCGGGGCCAAAGCAACCGTGGCCAAGAAAGTGTTGATGAGCCCGAAGGCCATGTCCTTGGCCAGCAATTAAGATCATCCGTTGTACTAAACTTCCCCGCACGCCAAGGATGCGGGGATTTTTTTTGCCAAAGAGTATGTACAGAAATGTGTCGGCGAGCGGATTCTACCGTTTGGTGTCCACGCTTTAGCGTGCGTTGGTCGTGCTTGCCAGCTAAAGCCGGGACACCAAACAGTTTTTCCGTACAAGCTCCATGTGGCGGTGGGTTTTTCGATCCCCCCGGTTGTTCTATAATCGCGACACCAGCAGTTCCCGCTGGAAGATGAGCTCTTTGGGAAGATGCGAGTAAAGTTTCAGAAAAAGTTCATCCTGCGAGAGAACTTCCTTGCGCCACTCCTCGGTGCCGATGGTCTGGAGTTTCTGAAGCGTCTCCAGTGAAAAGCCCTCCAAGCCGGTCAGGTCAAACGCCCTCGCGCCGGGCACCCAGCCGAGCGGCGTTTCTTCCGCGTCCGCCCGGCCGCGGCAACGGTCCACAATCCATTTGAGCACGCGCATGTTTTCCCCGAAGCCGGGCCAGAAAAAATTTCCGCTCGCATCCTTCCGAAACCAGTTCACATGAAAAATGCGCGGTGGATTCTTGAGGGACCGGCGTATGAGAATCCAATGCCGGAAATAATCGCCCATGTTGTAGCCGCAGAACGGCAACATGGCCATCGGATCGCGCCGGATTTGACCCACCGTACCGGCGGCGGCGGCGGTGGTTTCCGAACCCATCGTGGCACCGACATACACACCGTGGATCCAGTTGAAGGTCTGATACACGAGTGGCATTGTAGTCGCGCGTCGCGCACCAAAAATGATGGCGCTGATCGGCACGCCGGTGGCATCGTTGACTTCCGGCGCGAGCGCGGGGTTGTTGTTCATGGGCGCGGAGAAGCGGCTGTTGGGATGCGCCGCGGCTTCTTCGGACGCCGGCGTCCACTTGTTCCCTTTCCAATCCAAACATTCGGCAGGCACTTCGCCGTCTTTGCCTTCCCACCAGACATCGAGATCCGGCGTCAATCCAACATTGGTGAAAATTGTATCACGAACGATGGTCTTTACCGCATTGGGGTTTGATTTGCTGTTGGTGCCCGGCACGACGCCGAAATAACCGGCCTCCGGGTTGATCGCATAAAGCCGTCCATCGGCACCCGGTTTCATCCAGGCGATGTCGTCGCCGAGGGTCCAGATTTTCCAACCTTTGAAATGCGCGGGCGGAACCAACATGGCTAAATTGGTCTTGCCGCAGGCGCTGGGGAAGGCCGCTGCGACGTAAGTCTTTTCTCCCTCCGGCGATTCCACGCCCAAGATCAACATGTGTTCCGCCATCCGGCCTTCTTTACGTCCAAGATAGGAGCCGATGCGCAAGGCGAGACATTTTTTGCCGAGCAACACATTCCCGCCGTAATTCGAACCGACGGAAATCACGGCGTTGTCCTGTGGAAAATGGCAGATGTAACGTCGCGCCGGGTGAACATCCAACATGCAGTGCAGTCCCCGATTAAAATCGTCGCTGTCGCCGAGATGTTCATAGGCCGCTCTGCCCATGCGAGTCATGATGCGCATGCTCAACACCACGTAAAGGGAGTCGGTCAGTTCAATGCCGACCTTGGCCAGCGACGATCCCGGCGGCCCCATCAAATAAGTCACCACATACATCGTCCGTCCGCGCATGGCGCCACGACAAAGACCGTGGAGCTTTTGATACATTTCCCTGGGTGGCGACCAATTGTTGGTGGGTCCCGCTTCCTCTTGCGTGAGCGTGCAGATGTAAGTGGACTCTTCGACGCGCGCTACGTCATTCGGGTTGGAACGGTGGTAGTAACAGCCGGGAAGTTTTTGCTGATTCAGTTTGATCAGGATTCCTTTGGACACGGCTTCGGCAGTCATGGCCTCCCTCTCAGCCTCCGAGCCGTCACACCAAAAAACCTTATCCGGTTGGCAAAGGGTTGTCATCTCATCGACCCAGGCCCGGACCGATTTGTTATGGGTGTTGCACGCCCCGACTGTGGATTTCATCATAATCAGGTTCACTTTCAAAATTGCGCCAATGGTCTCATCAAAAAAATCCCGGCCTACGGAGTGGAGTGTGCTGCTCCACCGATCTTGTTTTCGCTTTGCTATTTTTGGACCGGTTGATTTGGAAAGCGAGCCGAATAAGTATTTGACGATTGTTCGATGTGCCACCAATCTGAAAAAGTCGGTTTAATGATCTATTGCATACGAGCGACATGAAACTTGGCTTCCCGTTCCGTCCAAAATTGGCGGACACACTGAAGAACTACTCCCGCCAGGATTTTCATCACGATCTGGTCGCCGGCCTTACGGTCGGCATCGTGGCGTTGCCGTTGGCGATGGCCTTTGCCATCGCTTCCGGCGTCAAACCGGAGGCTGGAATTTTCACAGCCGTGATAGCCGGCTTCATTATTTCCGCGTTGGGCGGCACAAAGGTCAGTATCGGCGGCCCAACCGGC
Organism: Limisphaerales bacterium; assembly: GCA_003140275.1. Classification (GTDB taxonomy): domain Bacteria; phylum Verrucomicrobiota; class Verrucomicrobiia; order Limisphaerales; family PALSA-1396; genus PALSA-1396. The sequence goes on along the minus strand of PLJQ01000502.1, from coordinate 222 downwards.
GCGTTCATCGTGATCCTTTACGGCATCGGCGTGAAATACGGTCTGGACAATCTGGCGATCTGCACTGTCATGGCCGGCGTGTTTCTGGTCGTGATGGGCGTGGCTCGGTTGGGGACGATGATTAAATTTATTCCCTATCCGGTCACGATGGGCTTCACGAGCGGTATCGCCGTGCTTATCTTCAGTACGCAGGTCAAGGATTTCCTCGGTCTCCAGGTGGAC
>PLJQ01000146.1 GCA_003140275.1 Limisphaerales bacterium | reverse complement strand
CGCCGGAAATTCCCCAATCAACCACACGTTGGTGCCGGCATTGGTATTATCATTCAGCCACACAGACCACCACCGCCACCGCCAATCATCATTTACGAATATGACCCGCCGGATGATTAAACAAACGTTCTGTGAAGCGTGACTGGTGGGAACATTGCCGCCAGCATAAATCAACTGGCTATCTTGGTGTTAGCAGTGGGCGAGTTGGTTGTAGTTGAGCCGAATACACAAAATAAAACCTGGAGTTTTGGCCTGGTCATCAAGCACTCAACTCGATGATGAATTCAAGCCGGTTTGTTTTTTGAGGCGCATCCGCACCAGTGCCAACAGGTCTTTTTCCGTTTCCAGCCCGCGCAAATAACCATTGAGAACACCCAAATGATAACTGATGCCGCTACTCATCAATCGCCAATTCGTTCCGTCGAGCGTTTTCTCAATGGCGTTTTTCAAATGTTTGATGCTGTCATGATCACTGCGTCCCGACTTGGCATCCTGAACGCAAAAGGACATCTGCACGTCCCGTTTGATGGCCGGCATTCCAAGATCGAGCCCGATAAATCTTTCCCTCTCCAATGCCGGGATCAGGAGATTTTGTAAATCCACAACCGTGAGTTTTTTCAACTTTGAAATCTCGTCATACAGGTTCTGCCGTTTTTGGCGCAACTCCTGTTCGGCCTGTTCCCTCTGGAAATTTTCGGAACTCACCCGGTAACTGTCGTATTCTCGGCCTTCTTCCTCGGACATGCAGAATCGCTCTCGGTCAGCCGCATAATTTTCATCTNNCAAGGATTCTGTTTCAACCTTGCCGCATTTCGGACACGTCGTGACGACGCGGATTTCTTTACCGGCGCGCTGATATTCGATTTTGGCCTCACTCTGACACTGTGTGCACAAAACCTTTTTGCGGCGGTATTCTGCGCCGTCTTCATAAAAAGCTCGCCGGGAATCACACTTGGGGCAAATAAAGTAAAAGAGCACTTGTTCGCTGCCGTCCCGGTCGTGCAAATCTTTCTCCTCACAAACCATGTCGGAAAAACAGGCGACGCAGCGAATCCCGCGAGGCGGTCTGGCTTCTGCCAGTTGTCTGTCCCCTTGGCGGTCTTTTTCGCGCCAGAACATGATGTTGTCGGATTTAGCGGCGTAACACTCCCCGCGCAGGAAATACAACGCAACTTTAACAAGCAGTGTTTGCCAGGCTTGCTCCGCTGACGTGCCAACAGCCGCTTCAGCAAATCGTTTTTCCATGTTGCGGCATTCCTCGACGGTCTGCCGGTCATACAGGTCACTGTAATAAACTTCTTCCCTCAAATATGTGGGGCAATTCACAAAACTCCTTTTGCCGGATAAAATTCGCCGATTTATTCGACGTATGCAGCAAAATTCATTTTGGCGTTCAGTTTCAGTGCGACGTTGCCAAATAAAAGCGAATTGTAGCCTTGAATCATCCAATGGGCGCCGGACCGTTCCCGGCCTGCCTTGCCCGCTTCCGCGCGTTCTTGTNNAATTTCTCCGCGAGCGCGTCACGCGAAAAGTGCTTCACGCAATAGCGCCCCGGATGGCCGAGCGGCTTGAGCAGTCCCGACCGCACCAATGGCGGGATGGTATGCGTGGCAACGCCTAGCGCTTCGGCCACTTTCTCCTTGGTCATGACGACGGGATATTTTCCCAGTGTCTGTAGATTTAATGATGATTCTTGGTTCATGCGTTCTCCTTGGTAAAAGTGATGGTGACGGTGGCGATGTGGGTGTTCAACAACCCGGCGAAACGTCGTGGAACGGACTTCACAAATTTTAGCTCATATTGTTGAAGGTCACGCTCCACAGCGTCGAGTCCACTGCCCAGCACCACAACAACAGCCTGGGCAAAGCGGATCAGCATTTTTTCCGGCGGGGCATCTGGCTCCTGTTCCAGCGCCGGATTGGAAAACCTTTCAGCAGACAGCAATTGCGCATAAGGGAGCAGGTAATTGTGCATGTCGTCTGCATACACGTTCAGAGCGGCACTTTTGATGTCACTGGTAAAACAGGGATTATGGCCCGTCCTAAAGTCTGATTCGGTGAGTGGCTTTTCGTTGGTGTTCATAACGGGGTGTTTTCATTTGAGGGCTGCGATTATCAGGTAAAATGGTCTGTTGCAGTTCGAGGCACTGGCGGAACTGTTTCAGAAAGCGATGACCGCGCTGCAAAACCTTTAGGATGAATTTTTGGCGGTGGACCGGCGGGACAACTTCCACCGCCGCCAGCCGCGCGCTGGAACGGGTGACGTGCGAGCGCAACATCTCGGCATCATCAGTGAACACGCGGCACGCATCGCGCCCGCGCGAAATGCTGACGTAAAATTGCTGCTGATTGATCGCCGGCAGCGAACGCGACGAGGCCACGACCAGCACTTCATCCACCGTCTTGCCCTGGGCGGCGTGTGACGTGACGGCGTAGCCGTGCGTGAACGTGCGATAGTTTTCTGGAATCACCCGGCCATCGGCCAGCACCACGGAATCGCCCTGAATCGCCTTCACTTCCAC